>JAGRAN010000091.1:7264-16841 GCA_020434585.1 Bdellovibrionales bacterium | reverse complement strand
AATTTGGCAGTCGTTTGCGGTCTTACTGCCTGTTCACAGTGTTGGGGTAATGGGAGATGCTCGCACATACGAAGAAGCGATAGCCATACGCGCCGTCACCTCTCGCGATGGAATGACAGCCGACTGGTATCTATTTCCTGAAGAAGTTTTGCGCGTTATGTCTTCGCGCATCATCAACGAAACACCCGGCGTGAACCGCGTCGTGCTTGACGTTTCCACCAAGCCTCCTTCTACAATCGAATGGGAGTAGCAGCGGGATAACCCGAACCTCCTCGAACTCTTCCTTATTCCGATAGTTGAGCAGAGAACGGAATAAAGGAAGCGTTCAAGGATGTGTTCAAGTTCTCGTACAGCGGATATTGACTCCGCAGCACTAAAAAAGGGGAGATGCTAGCAGCTGGAACGGTTCTCCCAAGGGCGCAAATTCTTTTTCTCCTATGCACGCCGAGGCAACCAAGCGAACCTAACTTGTACATTGTTCCAGCTGCTCTCCGTTGCCTCTCACGAGGGCGGAGTCAACGGCTTCGAAAAGCGGTTGAAGATCTCGGTTGCCCTTGTGACGGCGCCGTGCATCGCGGAGCCAGACTTTGACCATGCAGAGGTAGCGTCCCTGTTCGTCCCACATCGCCTGAGCGATGATTTCGACGAGCTGCGCTACGTCATCTTCGGTCAATTTGTCTGGCCCATTGGCGAGACGGCCGGCTTTGAGCTGATCCAGGGTTGGACGCGGGTTATCCACGAACAGTGCCCGGACTTGAGCTCGCTTACGCTCTCTAACGTCGTGAAGATGTTCCACGACGCCTTCGAGCAGCTTGCCGATGGGTTGCAGTTCGCCACCCCTCGGACCAGCTCGCTTCCGGAGTGCGCCATCGACATCGAGGTCGACGTCGCCTCTCCAGAGCTCGACAAGACGGTTCATGAAAACACCTCCTAAATCACGGGTGCGAACGAATTAGATCTGGTCAGGGCCTTGAACAGACACGATGTCCGCTCAAGGCCCCGACCAAAAAACTCGACGACGCGTGCTTTGGAGGGATAAAACCTTGATGCTACTAGCATCTCAGGCAAACCGACCGCTAATCGATTCTACTGAGAAGCAGGGTAGAAATTTGCACCTTCGCACATACCCCGAATAATCATTCGGGAGAAGAGGCTAAAAAATATAGAATTACTCGGGTTTGTGCAAGTGCCGGTCCTAACTTACTGTAAATACAACCTGTATTTGTCCTCAGGACCCTAGCTTTGTGTGGACATTCCTACTGACGCCCTTGCTACGACTGTGCAACAGTGGACGTGTCTTAACTCGACAGCCTAGCGCTCGACGCAAAACGCGCACGAATAAACCATGGAGTTGTTAGAAACTGATGAACCGTGATTTCGCTGCAAAGCGTAATCAGCTGTTGGCCCGACTTCCGCTGCTGCTGAATTCTTCGCTGGAAACACAAACTATAATTTCAGCGGCTGTAAGGCATCTAGCTGCCGAACTGTCGGCTGAAGCCGGAACGGTTTTTCTCGCGGATCGCAAAACAGGTGAGCTCACTTTCTGGGCGCTCGAAGGCGGCAAGCAGGAACTCGTCGGTAAGCGCATTGGTAAAGGCAAGGGGATCGTCGGCTGGGTGATTGAGCACGAAGAAGCCGCAGTAGTTCGCGATACCACTCAGGACCCACGATTTTATCAAAACGTCGATCGCGACAGTGCATTTATTACGAAAAATTTGATTTGTGCACCGCTTGCTACGCGCGGCGGAATTCTCGGTGCGGTTCAGGTGCTAAACTCGACTGCGCCATCCGGTTTTACTGAAGATGATCGCGATTTTTTAACCCAAGCCGCCAACCAACTGGCCTTAGCAATCGATAACGCAAGACTCTACGAGACCCTAGCTCGCCAAAACAAGCAGCTGGCTGCTTTGGCTAAGAAAAAAGATGAAATGATGAGCGTCATCGCACATGAGTTTCGAACTCCGCTGATGCTAGTTCAGTCCGCCGCGGATTTGCTCGCATCCGGCGCAATGCAGGATGAAGAATCTCAGCAAAAAATATCAGAGACGCTTCGGCGCGGAGCCGAAAGGGTGACTAAGCTTTTGACCAATATTCAAAGCATGTCTTTGATTAGTGATCGCAAACTGGCAGTTGAAGCTGAAGAATTTGATTTGCCGGAAATGATCCGTGGCGTAGCTGAAAGCCGAATGCCCGGAATCAACCAGCGTTCGTTGTTTTTACACTTGGAAATCGAGCCCGATATAGACACAGTTGTAGGTGATGAAGCGCTGCTTTCAATTGTGGTGGCAAACCTGCTGGATAACGCAATTCGCTTTACTCCCGACGGAGGTAAGATTGTAGTGAGCGCGCGGCATAGTGCTGGGGAAATTGAAGTCGGAGTGCGCGACACAGGAATCGGAATCGAAGCGGACCAGATTCCAGCAATTTTTGATAAATTCTACGAAGTCACCGATGTGCTTAATCACAGCTCCGGCACATATGAATTTAAGTCCGCAGGTCTGGGCCTTGGTCTCGCTACGGTCTGGGCAATTCTCGAAGCGCACGGCACCCAGGTAAAAGTCGAAAGCACACCGGGCAAAGGGAGTTACTTTAGTTTTCGGATTCCATTGTAGGGGTTGGGGGAAAGGAAAGTTGGGTTTCGTCGGATGCAGCCGCTCATCCTTGTAGGTGACGAACCCCGAAGTATACACACCAGGAGAGAATCTCGACCGAACACGTGCGACTCCGTGTTCAAGCCGCCGCTGAGCATGCTCAACGGTTGACGAACTCGTCGACGTTCACCTTTGAAGTGGAACGCATCCGAAACAGGTAGGGCAGGATGATGCTCGGGTGGGCGCAGAGAAAGCGCAGCCGCTCGATCATCGGAAGCCGGGAGATCATGATGAACGCGAGTTGCTTCGCGAACGCCTGATTTGCCAGCTGCTGACCTTCGTCTCGAATGACGTCTGCCTGTTCGGGACCAACGGCACGTCGGAGCGTCGCCTCGGCTTTGCCTCCGATCGCCTCGTAGAACGGAACAGTCTTCAGGGACATTTCGATGGTAGTCCTCCTTGTCTGAAAGACAGGTCTGGGAAAATGCAATGGCCACGATTGGCATACGGTCTAACAGCGGACTCCAGTCAGCTCTTAGACCGCTAGCCTCGAGGCAGAGCAGTATACAGTTGAACCTCTGTTGCATTGAAAACGTTACTTGGCTGCATCCAACGAACTTCCTGGCTACTGCCGGAAAGCTCGTCGGTTACGAATCTCTACCCAGATAGGCCGCACATAATAGCAGCAAATAGATAGGAAATCCACCGAGGGCAGATTCTATCTCCAGTCGGCAGTTATGCGTCAGGGGCAAGTGGTCATGTCTTATAAAATAAGCACATAATTACTGAGACTTAGCGTTGCCCCTGGGGCTGTTTGCTTGAAATGAGTGGTCCGCCAGAATGCAGAATTCATGATGAACCTCTCGGGTGCGCCGCGTAGCACCAATGTTATGCGGCAAGTCCAACAGACGAGTCGGAGTCGAGCAGCCGGAGCTACTCGAACATCCGACGCATCTGAGCCATCCCGTCAAGCACGCGCTGACGATCCGGAGTGTCGGAGGGAACCCAAGCGCCGAAGCGATGGATGCTCTCGCGAACCTCGTCCGGAGTAACACCATCGGGCGAACCAACCAGAACGGCCTGCCAGCTGACGCTGCGGCCGCGGCCAAGAAGCGAGAGCTTCTGGCGCAGATGGTCGATTGCACCGGTGATGCTGGACTTCACCTGAGCGTGGAGGGTGCCATCGAAGATGACATCCACGCCCATGCGGTCGAGACGGCTATCGGCGGGAACGACTGAACCACCCAAGAAAGTGGCCCAACCGGACTCGAGATCACGGGCATCGATTTCGACGGCGGACATGGGTGCTCTCCTTTCTAAGAGCTGACGACGAACGGTGGAGCAAACGCACGGTTGCGTAAGTCCTGAGGCAGGCCCTGAATTCAGCGAACTGAACTCAGGGCCTGCCTCTCTCGCCGCGCCATGACTGGCCGGACTGATGCCTAAATTACTAAACCTCTGTAAAAACCTAAGAACTGCATTCGGCGGAACCTGGAGACGTAAATATCTCCTAGTTCCGCATATTTACCTGATACCCCGAGCAGAATATAAAAGACCCAACCAATTATTGTTATTAGTCCCGAATGGCATGATGTGATGAGTAAAATAGTCCGTATTTGCGGAGTCCTAGCTTCACAATTGTCCGGCGCGCCTTTAGGCTGGTAGGAGCATCAAAAGATTTGCATCTTTAGGTATTTAAGCCGGGTAGGCGGTTTGCACTGCTGGGTGAACTCATTTTGGAGGCTTGAACTTTGCGGCGTCCGCTGCTGATCAGCACGCTCGGTGTTCTAGCTGTAGTTCTTGGAACGCTGCCGATTGCACTGATGCTCTATATGGGAGCACCGCTACCGCTGCATATTCTGGCGATGCTCAACTTCATTGCCTGGACAACTGTCTGTCTGCTGTTTGTTGCACAAACGCGAATGCTGCGTTCGATCGACCACGCCATGCAGACGCTCGACCTTGATATCATCCAAGGTGGCGTCGAAGAAAAACTAGGACGCTTCCTCTACGAATCTAAACGCTATCACCTCGCTTCTTACGGGTTCATGCGCGGACCTGGGGCGGTATCTGAACGTGATTTGGGAATCAATCTACGACGCATCGTTGACCACGCTTACAGAGAGCTTGATGCAAAGGCAGTTGAGCTAGCCCTGTTCAGTCAGGAAACAGGTTTGTGGTCTCAAGTGCTGATAGCTGGCGAGCCTAGTTCGGTTGGCTCACAGTCAATGCTGATGGACGCCTCGAGCGACGACAGTTCAAAGGCGAAAGAAGCCGAGAACGTAATTGTGCAGGCGATGTCGTTCGCTGGGACCTTGTTCGGTAAACTGCGAATTGAAATGCCTAAGGGCAGGCTGCCGAGTAAAGCGGACCGGCATGTAACTGAGCTGATGGCGACCCAAGGCGCCCTTATGCTTGTAGATGCTCGGTTTACAGACGCGCTGCTTAGAATGCGGGAGAAGGGCGACGAGTCCGTTCGTGCTAAAACCGGATTTCTCGCGAACTTAAGCCATGAAATTCGCGGCCCACTCGGAATTGTTTTAAACGGCGCTGAGCTGATGCTCGACGGTCTGTGCGGCCCGGTTACTGAGAGTCAGCAAGACACCTGTCGAATGATGAAAAAAAGCGCAGAGCATCTTTTGGATCTCGTGAACGACGTGCTCGATTACGCCAAGGTCGAAGCCGGAAAAATTAAGGCTAAAGGAGTCAACCTCGCAGTCAAGCCGCTCCTTGATGACTTAGCTGCAGTTATTCGTACGCAAGCGATGGCAAAGGGACATAGTGTCGACGTCACCGAAATTGACAGCTCGCTCGGCATGATCTGCGACAAGCGTCACGCGAGGCAAATTCTAATCAACTTCTTAACAAACGCAGTTAAGTATACTCCCGATGGAGGGAAGATAACTCTGAGTGCTGAGCGCGTACCCGGCGATAGAGTGAAAATCATGGTTACCGATACGGGCGTAGGCATCGCAGATAAGGAAAAAAGCAAAGTCTTCGGTGCGTTTGAACGAGTCGACAACCCATATTCGCTGCAGCAGTCAGGTACCGGACTAGGAATGCCGTTGGCGCGAAAGCTTGCCGAAGTAAACGAGGGCATCGCCTCGTTTGAGTCCAAGGAGGGCGAGGGTTCGACGTTCTGGATAATGATGCCGGCCTGCAAGATTCGCTCGGCCGAAGCGCAGGTCGAAAGCGGCGATGAAGTGAAGGCCGTTCCTCAAGGTAACGGAGAGGCGGTTCTACTTGTTGACCAGTCCGGAGAAGGGCGCGATATGCTCGAGCGCTACTTAAATCACCAAGGATTTCGCATAATCGCTGCTTCGAGTGGGGCAGATATCTTAAAAACTATGCGCGAAGCTGAAATTGACCTCGCCGTAGTTGAAAGTGATTTGCCAGGCGGCAGCGGCGAAGACATGATATCTGTCATTCGATCCAATCCAAAAGCCGCGTCGGTTCCGATCATTATGCTTAGCTCCAAGGCGTTCGATTTTGACGTGGAGCGTTTTCTGAAGCTGGGAGTCGATCGCTGCTTAGCGAAACCGATCGAGCTTGGCGAAATAGCCGTTACGGTACGCCGCCTAATCGACGAGGCACGCAGTTTTCGCGAGTAGGGCGAAGCAGCCTACGCGGTGATATCCAAATTTGAGTCCGAATCTTCAGACTTTTCGTCTTTCTTGGAACCCTTGCGCGGACGCTGCTTTTTGCGCTGAGGCTCGTCCTCTTCGTTGTAACGAGTAATTTCTATTGAGTCGACGGCAACGGCTGACTCTAAGGTTTCAGCGAAGGAGTTTTCGGACTGCTTACTTTTGCGCTCTGTGCGCTTGTCGTTCTGCGGCAGGGGCCGCTGTTCGATTGGTTTAATATACATTAGCTGTTACCTCCGTGTGCTGACTCCAGTCGTTTTCCTACTGCTTAACTGTGTCAGTGCGGTTTACAGCGCTTGGTTATTAGATGCCCGAGATCAAACACTGTTTCGAAGTCCTCAGAAGCTAGGCGAAAATTCACCTCAAAGCGCGAATCCTTGGACTCTGGAACTTGTCTAAATAAGTAGGAAGCCGGCCCATTAACCGCTAAGATAGACGGCTTCACTAGTACAATTATAACAAAAAATTAAGCTTTGTAGTAGGTTATTTAAGAACATACGGATTTGCATAGATTCGGGGACTGTAATTCTCAAGAATTGTCAAGGCAATGCCGACTCTAAACATTGGTTGCAGTGTTATTAGGAAAGAAAAAAAGGTTTTAATATCGTGAGCTTACAATCTGATTCTGCTGTTCATGTCGCCTACGATGACCACGTTAGTCACGACCCGGCGACCCCAGAGCGCAATTTAATGCGTGCTGTGCTTAAGATTGCGATGGACGACCTGAGGAAGACAGGCGAACTCCATCGCGATGCCCGAGCATACGTAATGTCCAACGAAGACAATTACCTCTACTCGTTCTTAAGTATCTGCTCGCATCTAAACGTTTGCCCGCACACAATTCGCAAGATTTGTGGACTGGCGGACGGCTGGGACAGCTCTTCTATCGCGGCCTAGGCCGCTGCATTTGCACCGCTCAGCAGCGAAGCCAATTGAGATAGGTGCTGCTGAGTCTCGCGGTGCGAACTCTTTTCTTCTGCCTTTTGATTCAAAAATAAGTCGATATTGTGTTCGTGTGAAAGTAGTCGCTTGAGTTCGGCATCAGGCGAGCCTAAGAGGGCGAGATCGCGATCGGACTCAAGTCTTGCGGCGGCGCTGATTACTGTTTGAGCAGCGTGTAGTTGCTGTTCTGACATAAGTCGGCGGCTGACGCGGGAGATTGAGCGGCAGATATCGATCGCGGGATAGCAGCCTCTCTCAGCGCGCTTAGGGCTTAGCTCTAAATGGCCGTCAGTTAGACTTTTTACCTCCTCAACGATTGGGTCGTCGTCGATCGACTCGCTTTTTAACAGCGAATAGAAAGCTGTTATTGAGCCTTGTTCTGTCCGCCCAGCTCGTTCGATTAACTTCGGCAGCTCCGCAAAGACCGACGGGGGAAAACCTTTGCGTGTCGGCGGTTCGCCGGATGCCAAGCCGACTTCCCTCCATGCACGAGCGAGACGAGTTAGGGAATCTACAGACAGCATCACATCTCGTCCCTGGGAGCGATAGTGTTCAGCAAGAGACATGGCAGTTTGGGCTGCGCGCAGACGGCACGCTGCGGGTTCGTCCGCCGTGGAGACAACAAAAATGCTCGTGCTGCGAATAGAGAGTGCGTCCGCTTGTTCGATCAGTTCACGGACCTCGCGGCCGCGTTCTCCGATTAGAGCGAAAATATTAACGGTGGTGGTTTTTGCGCCCGCAAGCATTAGGAGGAGCGTGGATTTCCCGACGCCCGGTGGAGCGATTACGCTTATTCGCTGACCGACGCCAATTGGAACGAGTGCATCGACTGCACGAATACCGGTTAGATATTGCTGATCGATTGGAGGACGTGACAGGGGGCAGATTGGTTCGCGTTGAGTGCTTTGTTCGTAGTGAGGGAACTGAGTGGACTCTTGCGCATGCGGAAGCTCGCGGCAGAAGCAGTCGATAATGGTTCCAAGTGAGACATTATGAGAAAGGTTGCCGATCGGCTGAGGGAGCATTTCAACAGCTGCTCCTGGCGCGATTTCTTCCAAGTTGCCAAAGGGAGACAGCGCGGCCGTGTGATTTTCAAAGCCAGTGACTAAGGCGGGCAGTGGGCTGAGCGTGCGCCTGGCGATGGCTACGGTATCGCCCACGGCGGCCCCAGGCAGTGCTGCGTAAACTAAATTTCGCGATGACGCGACTACTCGACCGGAAACTTTGAATCGCGGAACGTGACGGAGTTGCTTTCGCGCACGCTGGATTTTTCTGTCGTAGCTTGCGTTAAGCATGACAAGGTTTGCGATTCAGGGCGCGCCGAATGGCGGCGAGATGAGTTGGTATATCGGCTTTAATACTACAGCCGTCTGCGCAAAGTATAAAGGAACCTTGGTTTACTGACGAGGTCGGCGCAACTGAAATAGCGGATGCACAATCAGCGATTGCCGAGAATTCTTCGAGAGCCGCTTGGGCGATGGTCTCGTCGCTCGGGTTTACTCGGAGGGTGAGAACGGGTTGAAGCAGATACGAACTCAGGGCTCGAATTATGCGAGCTTTAAGTAGCTGTGGGTCTGAGAAAGGGGTCGCGAGAAGCTCCTCAACTACATCTAGAGCTAAGTCGATCAATTCTGCTTCGATACGTTCGGTGAGTTTTCGAGGGTAGTCGGCTGCTGAAAGTAAGAAGCTTGCAGCCTCGCGCTGGGCCTGTGCAAGGCCTTCTCTTCGGGCTTGTTCGCGGATGAGGTCTGCTTCTTGCTCTGCGGCGCGGATGATCTCTCTGCTTTTACTTACGGCTGTGGCCACGCTCGCCTCCTGGAAAGAAGGCGCTGCCTACTTGCCTCCTCGCATACTGTCGACCGCAAACTCATAAAGGGTGCGTACTTCGCGCAGGCGCAGCAAAGATGCAGTCCCGGCAAATAAGGCTACTCCCAGCGGAACGCTAAGTAACACAATTGCAATCCGCGACGTGGAGAGAGCACTTTGCAGGGCCATCAGACCCGCACCCATAACTGCGCTGGCAACCAAGGTTTTCGCAAAACCTACCCGCAGAGAGTGAATATCGAGTTCGATGTTTACGCGAGGCAAGAGCGCTGTTAGCGCGACGAGGGACACCATCGAGGCTAAGCTTCCGGCGAGAGCGAGGCCAATATGACCAAGCGCAGCAATGTGGGAGAACTCTTGTAAATTAGCGATGGCAAGACCAAAGCCGTCAGTCGGGACGCGCACAGCTGGGCCCATGAGCAAAAATGCGATAACGATATTGAGCAAAATGCTGCAGCAAGCAACGACACTTGGCATTACGGCATTCTTCTGCGCTAGGAAACCACGCACCACAATACTTTGGCAGCTGACTGACCACAATCCAATCGCAAAACCACACAAGGCGCCGGCAGTTTG
>JAGRAN010000091.1:0-7200 GCA_020434585.1 Bdellovibrionales bacterium | reverse complement strand
GAGGACCATTAATCCGACGGTCGCCGGTATGGTAACCACCGTCATCCATCGCAGTGCAACTGTTAGCTGGTAGTTTAAGGCAGTGTAGTTCTTTCGTGCAGCGTGGCGCGAAAGTTCCGGTAGGACAGCTGTTGCAACAGCTAGTGAGAACACTCCAAGGGGGAATTGGAACAAACGATCTGCGTAAAACAGCCAGGAGACACTCTTTTCGACAAGCATTGATGCGAGCAAAGTGTTGATGAAGACCATGAATTGGTAAAAGGACGCGCTCAGGATCGACGGCAGCATCAACTTTAGCAGGCGGCGCACTGCATCGGACTTAAGCGGATTTCGAAAATGCAGTTCAAGACCGAGCTTCTTTAGCAGCATAAGCTGTGGAAGAAGCGCTAAAATTCCGCCGCCGAGTACGGCCCACGCTAGAGCAAAAACCGGTTCGTCGAGATACGGCGCCACGGCAAAGACTGCGAAGATCATCACTACATTTAGCAGCGCCGGAGCTAGCGCTGGCAGCGCGAACTTGCCGAGCGAATTAAGTATGCTCGCAGCCAATGCAAGCGCGCTGACTAAAACGATGTAAGGAAACATCAGGCGCAGTAGTTCTGACGAAAGCACGACTTGCTCAGGCTCCGTGGCAAAGCCAGGCGCAAAAAGCAGGGTAATCTCTTCGGCGAAGATCATGCCGAGAATAGTCAGGAATCCCGTGAGGCAAATTGTAAAAGAGGTCACAGCACCGACTGCTTCGCGGCTAGCCTCGTGAGATTTCTCCCGCTCTTCGACGAAGATAGGAACAAATGCAGTCGACAAGGATCCCTCTGCTACAAGACGACGCAAAAGATTTGGCACCTTAAACGCGACGAAGAAGGCATCTGTGGTGCGTCCTGCCCCAAAAAATCCTGCAATCGCCATGTCGCGAATGAGCCCGAGTATCCTGCTTAGCAGGGTCATTAACGAAACAACTCCTGTCGCTCGAGCGACCTTGCTGGTAGCCGCGGGCGGCGCGGAGTTCGTGCTCAGGTTTGTCGACTCAGATGTGGACATAGAAAAGTGTGAAATTGCAGGTCGTTAGACAAAATGGACAGCGTTATGCGCCATCTTGATAGTCAAGAGATCTCACCTACGGCTGTAAGCCGCAACGGTCAATCGATAAATTAGATTAGTTTTTGGCAAAGCCTCTGGGAAACTGTAGAATGTTAGTTGAGCCGAGACGCATCGTATGATAGCTTCTTGGCCATTATTTTTTCGCACCCTTGGGCATTCTTGGTGGCCGCATTGGAGTGCGCTTTCGGCGCAGTCTTTTAGTAGGCTCCGAATCGCGCTTACTTACTTCAGACACCGGCTTTTAATGGTTCAGAGGTATGTTGCAAGACGTGTTTTTGCAGCGTGTCTTTTCCATTGCTCGAGGGGAGGATTAACCAAGAGAACGTGAGTTTACAGGAAAGTGGAAGGCACATCAGAATCTATTGTTACAGCATCTCACCCCGCCGAGGACCGTGCGGAGTCTGACAAAGCTGAAAAATCATCCCTATCAAACGGTCAAGCTCAGGGCGAGAATGGCGGAGGCGCTGCAGGCGGCAAGATGGACCGAGCAGGCAGTCAAGAAACCGTAGTTCGCGACCGTCCCAAGGCGGAAATTAATTTACAAACACTGCTTAAAGCAGGCGTTCATTTCGGACACCAGTCTAGCCGCTGGCACCCGAAGATGGATCCGTTCATTTACACTACCCGCAACGGTATCCACATTATCGACCTGCCTAAGACCATTCAGAGCTGGAAGCAGACTCGCAAGCACGTAGTTGAAATTGCTGCGCGCGGCGGCTCGGTGCTGTTTGTCGGCACGAAAAAGCAGGCTCAGTCAGCTGTGATTGAAGAAGCGAAGCGCTGCGGAGCCTATTATGTTGCACGACGCTGGCTCGGCGGAATGATGACGAACTTCCGCACGATTCGTAACAGCATTGAGCGCATGAAGAAGCTCGAAACCTTGCTTGGTGATGCTGAGCAGCGCCTGAAGTACAAGAAAAAAGAATTGCTGATGATGGATCGCGAGCGCGAGAAGCTAGAATTCTCGCTGGCAGGTATCCGCGATATGTACGCTCCGCCGCAGCTGATGTTCATTATCGATGTTAAGCGCGAAGAGATTGCTGTCAGCGAAGCGAGCCGATTGGATATTCCAGTCGTGGCCTTGGTTGATACCAACAGCGATCCTACAACAGTTGACTATCCGATTCCATCGAATGACGACGCGACGCGTGCGATTCGCTTGTTCTGCCAAGCGATTGCTGATGCAGTCATCGAGGGTAAAGAGATTTATGCGCAGCGCGCTAGAAGCGCTCGTGCGGTTGACCAAGTTGCAGCGGAAGCTGCAGCAGAAGCAGCAGCAGCTGTGGCCGATGCCTCTTCAGCGGAAGAAGCAGCTAGTTCGGCTAAGGCGGAAAACGCCGGCAGCGACGCTGAGTGAGTTAAGTTCGCAGACAAAATTTAAATCAAGACAGGGTGTAAGAGATGGCTGAGATTACCGCTCAAATGGTGAAGGAGCTTCGTACGAGAACTTCCGCAGGAATGATGGACTGCAAGAAGGCTCTTAATGAAAGCTCAGGAGATATGGAGCAAGCTGTTGAGCTGCTGCGCAAGAAGGGTCTTAAGGACGCTGGTAAGCGAGCAGATCGCGACGCTTCTGAAGGGGTCATTCACTCGTACCTTCATGGCGGCGGAAAGATCGGCGTCATGGTCGAACTAAACTGCGAAACTGACTTTGTTGCCCGCAACGAGGAGTTTCAGGGCCTGGCTCAAGCAATCGCTATGCACGTGGCTTGGGCAAATCCACCTTTTCTTAACCGCGAGGAAGTGCCCTCGGAAGCCATCGAGAAGGAAAAAGAAGTTTTTCGCGCTCAGCTCAAGCCGGAGCAGGAAAAGTTCGCCGATAAAATTCTCGAAGGCAAACTAGACAAGTTTTATGCGGAAAACTGCCTCCTGGAACAGCTCGATGCTCGCGACCCAGCAGTAAAGAAGTCAATTGGCGACCTGATTACTGACGCGACAGCTAAAATGGGCGAAAAAATTCAGCTTCGACGCTTCGTGCGCTTCGAGCTGGGCGGCGCATAAGCACTCGCAAGCGATTTAGCGACATTTAAGCGAAATTACCTGCAATTTTTGCGTGCTTCGATGGTGCGAGGGTTGGGGTGTTTCTAGCGGTAAGGCTTAAGTTCTGTTAAGACTTTATCGGCTTGGCGGCGCGGTTTGCGCTGCGTATTGACGCATTAATGGAGGCCGTGTGGCGTTTAAACGAATTCTTTTAAAATTGAGTGGTGAGGCGCTGGCTGGGGATAAAGGTTTCGGGATTGAACCACCGGTTCTTGATCGTCTTGCTTCGGAAATCGCCGAAGTTCACAACACCGGCATGGAAATTGGACTGGTAATTGGGGGTGGAAACCTATTTCGCGGCGTAGCAGCGAGCGCGCACGGAATGGACCGAGTTTCAGCAGATTACATGGGGATGTTGGCCACGGTGATGAATGCCTTGGCGGTGCAGGATGCACTCGAGCGGGTCGGCGTAATGACGCGAGTCATGTCGGCGATCTCAATGAACGAAATTTGCGAACCTTTCATTACTCGCCGGGCAAAACGCCATCTCGAAAAGCACCGTCTAGTCGTCTTCGCCTGTGGAACGGGCAACCCGTATTTTACTACAGACACCGCTGCTGCCTTGCGTGCGAAGGAAATAGGGGCCGACGTAATCCTCAAAGCAACAAAAGTTGATGGGGTTTACGATAAGGATCCCGTCAAGAGCACAGATGCAGTAATGTACGACTCCATCACTTTTATCGAGGCGCTGAAGCAGCAGCTTCACGTGATGGATGCAACTGCGATTTCACTTTGCATGGAAGAGGAGATTCCGATTCGAGTGTTTAACTTGACCGTGCCTGGAAATATCCCCCGGGTAGCTGCAGGGGAGGAAATTGGCACTCTGGTGACTAACTGAGCGAGGTAATTATGGCCGCTGATAGTGTTGAACAAGTGTTATCGCAGCACCAGGAGCAATGCCAATCGGCTTTAGCTGCGTTTAAGCGTGACTTACAGAAAGTGCGCACCGGCAGAGCATCCTCTGGTTTAGTGGAAGGTATCGTAGTGGAATACTACGGCTCCAAAACCCCGCTAAATAGTTTGGCCCAAATAACGACCCCCGAAGCTCGCCAGATTGCGCTGCAAGTTTACGACACCAACGCTGTGCAAGCGATTGAAAAAGCTATTCAAAGTTCCGGTCTGGGACTCAATCCATCGACCGATGGAAACATGATTAGGCTGAACATTCCGGCGCTAACCGAGGAGAGCCGGAAAGACATGATTCGCGTTCTCCATAAAATGGCGGAGGAGATTCGGATCGGCATCCGCAATCACCGCCGGGATGCCAACGACTTGGTGAAGAATCTTGAGAAGGACAGTACGATCACCAAGGATGACTCCAAGCGCACGCTCGAAAAGATCCAAAAGCAGACCGACGCTTATATTGAACAAGTTCAAGGTATGCTCGAGGGTAAAGAAGCTGAAGTGATGGAAGTATAGGTAGCTTTGTGAGCGAGCAAGCCGGCACAAACGGGTTGGAAGTCCCGCGGCATATCGCCGTGATTATGGACGGCAACGGCCGCTGGGCTAGGGGCCGCGGACTTCCGCGCATTGAAGGTCACCGCGCGGGCGCAAAAAGCGTGCGGCGTGTTGTGGAAGAATGCCGTCGACTTGGTGTTCGGTACTTGACCCTGTTTAGTTTCTCGACTGAAAACTGGCAGCGCTCAGCTGACGAGGTCGGCGGATTAATGAAATTATTCAAACGCTACCTCGATTCCGAACTATCTACTCTCAACGATAACGGAGTGCGTCTTCGCGCAATTGGGGACTTGCAGCGCTTGCCGGGGTTTGTTCGCGATTCGCTGCAGCGCACTATGGAACTTACGCAAAACAACGACGGCATGGATTTAATACTAGCCGTTAGCTACGGCGCTCGCGAAGAAATCGTGCACGCCGCCAAAGAAATTGCGGCTCGCGCTGCTGAGGGAAAGTTGTCGCCGCAGGAAGTGGATGAAGAGTTGTTTGCATCCTGCTTATGGACCTCGGACGTGCCCGACCCCGATTTGTTGATCAGAACCAGCGGCGAGATGCGCATCTCTAACTTTTTGCTTTGGCAGCTCGCTTACTCGGAGATCGTCATCAGTCCGCTGTTCTGGCCTGATTTTGACGAGGCGGCGCTAAAAGAAAGCATTGCAGAGTATCAGAGCAGGGAGCGCCGGTTTGGAATGACGACCGAGCAAATTAAGCTCCTGCGCGGAAGCGGTGCAGGGGCAGCAGCGTCGTAACTTACATTATCAGGGGGCCTTTTGCTTAGGACGCGTATACTGACCAGCTTGGTAGTGCTGCCGCCGGCTCTGCTGATACTTTATGTAGGCAGTTGGCCGCTTGTTGTGCTGAGCCTGGCAGTCTTCGCCGTAATAAACTACGAATTCTTTCGTTTCGCTTGCAAGCTCCCGCTTAACCGCTCGCTGCAACTTGTGCTTAGCGCAGCGCTTTTACCGCTAGGATATCTTTTCTTCGGCGCGAGCGGGTTCGCCGCTGGTTTGGTATTGGCCGTGATGCTGATGCTCGTGCTTAGTGTCACGCTTGTAGAACAGGGTGACCACGAGCCGCTGTATGCAGCGTTTGTTCCAGCCGCATTGTCGGGCCTTTGCTACACGGGAGTGCTTGGAACCTTTCTGGTTGCCTGCGCGGCTCAGCCGAGAGGGAACGTCTACATTGCATGGTTGTTTTTAGTGGTGATCTTAACTGACAGCAGCGCTTACTTCGCCGGAAGAGCTATCGGGGGCACAAAGCTGAGTCCCCGAATTAGTCCAAATAAAACGCTGAGTGGAGCCCTGGCTGGCTTAATTGGCGCAATTGGCGGAGGCGTGCTTGGGGGCTACTTGCTCGCCATCCATCCTAACCTGGCGCTCTGCGCTGGAATGGGATTGGGAGCCGGAGCGCTAGCGGAGCTCGGAGATTTAGTCGAGTCCTTGATGAAGCGAATCTACGGGGTTAAAGATTCCGGCTCTCTGCTTCCCGGACACGGTGGGCTTCTTGATCGTCTCGATGCCTTGTTGTTCGCGTTGCCGATTCTGAGCTTGTGGGGGCAGGGTTGATGCGCTGCGCCGTTGCAGTCCTCGGTTCGACCGGCTCGATTGGTACGCAGACTCTCGACGTGATTCGCGAGAATCAGGATACCTTCTATGCAGCGGCCCTTACTGGAAATTCAAATGTCGAATTAATGCTGAGCCAGGTTCGCGAATTTAAGCCGAAGCTAGCGGTGATGGTTGATGAAGCGGCGGCCGAGAAACTCGAAGCACTAGTCGGCGGGGAATGCAGAGTCGCAGGAGGTGAAGCAGGCCTCCTTGAGGCCGCAGCCTTGGACGAGGTTAATACGGTGATGGCAGCCGTGGTCGGCTTTGCCGGCCTAAGATCAATCCTACATGCAATTTCCAAGGGGAAGCACATAGCCCTGGCCAACAAGGAGTCCTTAGTTGCCGGTGGAAGCGTGGTAATGGCGGCGCTTGAGAACTCCTCATCGATGCTCGTGCCCGTCGATTCCGAACACAACAGCATTTTTCAATGTTTGCTTGGAAGGCGCAGCGGTGACGAGCTGCGACGAATCGTGCTCACAGCATCCGGCGGTCCGTTCCTTCACAGAGAACGCGAAAGTCTAGCCGAGGTGACTCCTGACGAAGCTCTTAAGCACCCGCGCTGGAATATGGGTGCAAAGAACTCGCTCGATTCTGCGACTATGATGAACAAGGCCCTCGAAATCGTCGAGGCTTCACATTTGTTCAATCTTGGTCCTGAAAGGATTGGCGTGTTAATTCATCCGCAGAGTTTGGTTCACGGCTTGATTGAGTTTAATGACGGCTCTTGTCTTGCGGCAGTATCGTGCACTGATATGCGAATTCCGATCGGGCATGCGCTCTCGTATCTAGTCAGTGAGAACCCCAAGGAGCACCCTGGAAAACGAAGACGCACCGGAGCTAGCTTCCTCGATCTCGCTTCTCAGGGGCCGCTTGAGTTCTATGAGGCCTCTAGCAGCCGTTTCCCGGCGATCGAGCTCGCTTATCAGGCGCTCAGGCGCGGTCCGGGGGCAGCGATTGTGATGAATGCTGCCAACGAAGAGGCCGGCGCGGCTTTTCTTCAGGG
>JAGRAN010000090.1 GCA_020434585.1 Bdellovibrionales bacterium | reverse complement strand
ATCGCGACCTGAACTTGCTCACAGACAAGCTTCGCTAGCGGATCCTCTGAGTCTTTTTCGAACCCGCCGGTATCAACGATGATAAAGGGAATACTGTAGCGCTCAACCATTGCGTAGTTGCGGTCGCGAGTCACTCCAGGCTCGTCTTCAACAACTGCCTGGTTTGTGCCGCTAATGGCATTAAACAGCGTTGATTTGCCGACGTTCGGTCGGCCAACAATGGCTATGATCGGGGTTCGCGGCGGCATGTTCTACTCCAAACCTACTCGCCGCAGTCCGGCCTTCGATTCTGTCCAGTCCTTCTTTACGCTGACAAAGAGCCTTAAATTTACGTGGGTACAAAAGAACTTCTCGAGATCGGCTCTTGCTGCAATGCCAATCTTCTTAATCATGCTGCCGCCCTTCCCAACGACTATCGGCTTATGGCTGGAACGACCGACATAAATCACGGCTGAGATGTCTAGCCCCTTTTCGCTCTCCTTCCACTCTTCAACCGCAACTGCAAGCTGATAAGGAATCTCCTTCTCTAGATACATGATCGCTTTTTCACGGACCCGCTCGGCGGCGATTTCGCGTTCGCTCTGATCGGTCATCGCTTCGGCGTCAAACATCTGCGGCCCCAGCGGCAGAAGCCGTTCAAGTTCAGCAAATAGCACATCTAATCCTTCGCTTCGGCGAGCAGATACTGGCACCACGATTGGTGTTCTTCCGTCCGCACCGAACAGTTCATTGATTGCTGCAATCTGCGGAAGCAGAGCTTCCTTCTCAAGAATATCAACCTTATTCAGCACGATGACATCTGGCTGCGAATCCCGTCCTGCAAACAATTTATGTAGAGACTCGAATCGACCAGGCTCTTTAGCGGCGCGAGCTGCATCTATAACCAAAACTCGAAGATCAACGCCTGACATCGCGTCGAAGGCTTCGCGCAGCAAACTCCGGTTCAACTCCGAACGGGCCGACCCCTTTATGAATCCCGGGGTATCAACAAAGACAAACTGTGCAGTCTCAGTCGTCTTAATGCCTTGAATTCTTCTCCGAGTAGTTTGCGGCTTCGGAGCGGTTATCGCGATACGCTCTCCGATTAGCGCATTTAATAGGGTGGACTTACCTGCATTCGAATCTCCAACGAGCGCGATAAACCCCGCACGGATCTCCCCAGCTGGGTCCTGCAGATCCCCCTCTGAGCCCAATGGGCCGTCGCTATCCTTTGGAAATTGTTCCATATGCTAAATGGCCGCGTCTTAGGAGTCTCCACTGATGCTTTCAGCAGCGGTCGGCTCAGCCTGGGTTTCAGCTAATAAGGCCGATTCAATTATCGCGGTCTGTCCGTCGACTAATACTACATCCGAAATGCTAGGTGTCAATTTTAGCAGGGCAACGCTGGCCGCTTCCTGCTGGGCCGCTTTCTTCGTCGCCCCCCTGCCGCGTCCCGCAACTTCTCCGTCAACCACCACAACTGTGACAAAGGTTGGTGCGTGCTCCGGCCCTTCTACCAGCTCAACTAAGTAGTTTGGCGGCTCACTTCCGGCAGCGTGCAGTGCTTCCTGAAGCTCAGTTTTCGGATCGCTTGGAGTAACTACTTCAAGGCGCTGCCCAAAAATGGATTCGATAATGCCCAAAGCAGATTCGTACGAACTATCCCAGTAGATGGCGCCGATAATTGCTTCCATCACGTCGGCCAAGATTGAAGGACGGTCTGCTCCCCCGCTGGCGAGTTCTCCACGGCCCAAACGAATAAACGGCCCGACTTCGAGTTCACGAGCAATCTCAGCAAGCGACGAGGTGTTTACCAGAGCGGCTCGCATTTTAGAGAGATCACCTTCGCGAGCATTCGGGTGCAAATCGCTCAGCAAATGCGCCACACTCAAGTCCAGCACAGCATCCCCGATGAACTCGAGGCGTTCGTAATCTGAACGCTCTTGAAAGCCCAAAACGCTGCGGTGCGTCAGGGCACGTTCGAATAGTTCCTGTTTGCTAAATTCGTAGCCGATACGGCCTTCAAGCTGGTCAAAATCACTTCGCGGCTTATAGGTCGGCTCGTCGCCCTCCAGCTCGTCTTCAGGCTGAAAACTAAGCTTGTCCCGATCGCTCGATCGCTTCTGAACTAGCCGTCCTTCAGAATTGCGCTCGTATTCTTTGCGCTTCTTCTGTTTCTTGCCGCCTTGAAAGTCATCCCAGATTTCCCTTTCCTTTTTTTCAGGAACGGAACGCTCGGATCGCTTCCCGGTACGCTTCTTTTGCTCTTTGACGGCTGGTGAGCCTACTCCGAGCTTTCCTGGTTTAATAATTCGCATCTTAGCTGCTCTTCTCCTTGCTTTAACTCTGTCGCCCTACCTCGAATTATTTGGCCGGCACGAATTAGCTTCGCCTGCTTCGGGCTCAAGCTGACGACGGCCGACATAAATTCCCTAGACGTGCCGCTAAGCTCAACACCAGCGGCAGCATCTCTGATCTGCTCAACTACAAACTCCAACTCGCGGCTCAGAATCGATTTCATCCTGCGCCGTTTGGCACGTGCCCCTACAGCTCTCCAACGCGCCGCTCGCTTCTTGCGCTCCTTGGGCAATACTGAGTTCGGCAGCCGCACCGCCGCAGTCTCGCTGCGCTCTGAGTACGGAAACACGTGCACATACGAAAAGCCAAGTTCTTCGAACGCAGCTATCTGCTCTTCGACGCTCTCGGCAGTCTCACCGGGAAAGCCGCAGATAACATCCGTGCCCAAGGTACACTCGGGCCAGACTTCGTGAATCCGGCTGACAAGTGAGCATACCTCAGACATTCGGTACTTTCGATTCATTTTCTTAAGGATTGGGTCTGAAAACGCCTGAACGCAAACATGGAGATGCTCACAAAAGATATCTGAGCTGGAAAGCACTGCTAAAAGCTCCTCCGATACGTCATTAGGGTCAATTGAACTGAGCCTAACCCTTTGTACCGGTCTGACCTGAGCAATCTCACGCAGTAAATCACTGAGCTTGAGTCCTAAATCTTCCCCGTAGCCGCCAATGTGCGTGCCTGTTAGAACGACCTCCCCATATCCAAGGTCATTCAGTTGCGCTAAATCGTTGATCAGCTCTGCAACCGGTCTTGAACTCAACCTGCCTCTTGTCTGAGGGATGATGCAGAAAGTACAGCTATTTTCACAGCCTTCCTGGATTCGTAAATGATAGCGCGCACGAAGTTTCTGTTCGCCCAGCATCTCACCCGGGCCTCGCAGCGCAGCTGGGAAGTCCCCATCAAGTGAAATGGAACGCCAGTTTGCTCCTCCTCTTGCAGGACGCTTGCTCCGTTTAGCGGCAAGTTCTTCGAAATTTACAATCGCAGGATCTGCCTGCTCCGAGCTGCCATCGATTCCGTTTACAGCCTTAAGCACCGCTTCACGTCTTCCAGCTCCAACCACGGCATCTACCATCGAATGATCAAGCGCGATGCCGTCTTCGAGCGACGCCATACATCCCGTAAGAATGATTCGCGCATTTGGAGAGCGGCGTCGGATCCGTCTAAGTTCTCGAAGCACGTCTTTGTCGGCTTCATCCGTAACGGTGCAGCTGTTTACGACGTACACATCAGCATCTTCTTCTGAACTACAAGGCACGGCTCCCTGCTCTACAAGCGCTGCCTGCAACTCAATACTATCAGCATGATTGCTGCGGCAGCCGAACGTCTTAAAGCCAACTTTTAGCGCTGCCTCGCTCACATCGACTCCTTGTCGATAATTCCGCCGCCATAAACTTGAACATCACCTTCTGGGTCGGCCTCTGAATTATAAAAGACTGCTGCCTGCCCCGGGCTAACCGCGGTCCAATCTTCGAGGAAGCTAACACGCGCACGCGACATCTCTCCCGTGTCGTCCGAAAGAGCCTCGATCCTGCATTGCACTCCTGAATGCCGGTAGCGCAGCTTCACAAGCGCTTCGATCGGAGCACTAGGGGCGACACCGCTTACCCAGTTAACGTCTGAAACTTCAAAAAAGCTGCGTTGAAGCTCTTCATGTTCGCCTACCGTTACTGTTCCCGTGTCGGCATCAATGTTTAGTACGTACAGCGGATTGCGCGCACTTACACCGAGCCCCTTACGCTGACCGACGGTAAAGCGATGCACCCCATCATGAGTTCCGACCACTTCCCCGGACGAAGATTTAATCTCACCGCCAGACTGCTTGCCGCTGACGCGTTCGACAAAGTCGCCAACCGCACCACTGACAAAACAAATATCCTGGCTTTCTGCCTTCGCAGCGACACTCAGCCCGTGCTGTTCTAGATAGTTTCGCACTTGAGGCTTCAACATCGAACCGACCGGAAAAAGCGTTGCTGCTAAGTCGGCCTGAGTCATCGCATACAGAAAGTAGCTTTGGTCCTTCGACTGGTCTTTCCCAGTAAATAGTCCGAGCGATAAATCATCTAATTGTTTAATCTGTGCGTAGTGGCCCGTCGCCACGACGTCAAAGCCTAGAGAAGCCGCCCGGCGCCTCAGTTCTCTAAATTTCACTTTTCGATTGCATTCTAGGCAGGGATTCGGCGTTAAGCCGCGAACGTAGGAATCGACAAAGGGTTTGATTACAGCTTCTTCAAACGAATCTTCGAAATCGAATACATAGTACGGAAAACCGTAATACTCTGCGACCTTTCGTGCATCATCGAAGTCTGCGGGAGCACAACAAGTGGCTTTTGCAGCATTACCGTTATTATTACGGTAATCCCAGACCTGCATCGAGATTCCTACCACGTCGTAGCCCTGGTCAATAAGCATCAACGCCGAAGCACAGGAGTCGACTCCACCGCTCATCGCAACTACTGCGCTCTTTTGTGTTTGGGCCGCTGGAAGTGCCATGAGTCTAAGCCGTGGGTTGAAGCTGATCTGCTAACGGAAGGGAGACTTCCCGCATGCGTTTAACACATTGAATGATTTTCTCAGCGCCGGCCACTGCTTGGTCTAGATTAACATCCCAGTCCAGACTGAGACGAACCGCTTCGCGCGCAGCCTCCTCTGAGAGCCCCAAGGCACGAAAGACATGCGAGGCCTCCTGTCTACCCGAAGAGCAGGCCGAACCAGTACTGGCAGCTACGCCGGACAAATCTAGTGCTGCAACAAGGTCGTCGCCTCTCACACCCCCAGCTCTAAACGCTAAGGTATTGCCCAGCGAGTGAGGCACGTCCGGGGTAATGCGCTCGATATCATCAATTCGCTCATTCAGAATCTGCCACAACTTGTCTCTGGCTGCGCTAACATTAGATCGCTCTTCAGCACCCTGTGCTTTGATTGCCTTAGCCGCCGCCCCGAAACTTACAATCCCTGGAAGATTCTCAGTGCCTGCTCGAAACCGCTCTTCCTGAGGGCCGCCAACCAACATCGGTCGAAACACGCGACATGAACTCTCTGAGGTACTCAGCAGCAATGCTCCAACTCCCGGCAACGCCCCTACTTTGTGCGCTGACAGCGCGACTGCATCTACACCAGCCTTCATAAGTTCTGCGCAGTCCAATTCAGTCTTGCCGAAGGCTTGGGTCGCATCGCAAACAATTGCAGCAGACAGACTTGCGCCGCGCAGCAGCCTTGCCGTTTCGGCGACATCGAGAAGCGCGCCGGTCACGTTGTTAGCCGCCATGACGCAAACAACTTCCGTCGCACTGTCGCACATTGCCAACACATCTTCAGGAGCTACCAAACCATTACTTTGCGGCAGCACTCTACGGAGTTCGAAACCAAGTTCGGCCGCCGCAGCAGCGGCTTCCTGCACAGCTTGATGTTCGATAGCTGTGGTTACGATATTTGCACCGGGCGCAGCAGAGCGAGGGAGGAAGCCGAAGATCATCTGGTTACAGGCTTCGGTGCCGCCAGAGCAAAACACCGCTTTGACCGGGCGAAATCCGGCGAGACCAGCCGCTTCAAGCAGACTGGCCCGTGCCTCACGCAGGGCCGCTCGGGCCCTACGCCCATGACCGTGGATGCTCGAAGCATTGGCCCCACAGTCGCCATGGACCGATAAATATTCGCTCACGGCCTCCCGCACCTGTGGCCGCAGACGTGAGCTAGCATTGGCATCAAATCTAAACATCTGTAATTATTGATATAAATTTTGCTATTTTTGGCTCGGAGCCTATTTTAGCGCGCTCTTAAGTGATAACCTATAAAAGGGCTGAAAATATAAAGAATTAAGCGCAAATTGTCGACTTTTCTAGCATGAGTAGTAGTTTAGGCTCGATTGTTTCCCAGACAGGCAGTATCGCCGCCACGGCGCAGGGCGCGTCCGCGCGCGGAGCTGAAGCTAGCGCTGTTTCAAACTCCGGCACAAATGCAGCGGCAGCATCGACCACGGGAGGAGCCGCTGTCGTGTCACTCAGCGCTTCAAGTAAAGAGCGCGCTGCGAGCCGCGGGGAATCTCGCCAAGTTGACGCCGCCTTCGATAAACAAGCTTCAAAGTCCGCAAACCGAGAAAATGGCAAAGGCAAGGCCGTTAACGTTTCTGCCTAATCCACAGGCGATTTAAGTAAATCCGCGTAACCTTCTCTAAAAGTGCTGTAGATAAACTTGTAGCCGCTTGCAGCTAGCCGTGCATTACTCACTCGCTTTCCGCCAGGGGTATTCGTGCCTGCACTTTCTTCCAAGGTTCGCCCAACTTGACCAGCCAGCCACCGCAGAACATCAGCACGGAGAGCGGGTTCGTTATCTACAGCGTTATAGACTTCCAGCGGCTTACTTAAGCCCGCAAGATGCGATAACACTCGAGCGCAATCGTCTCGATGAATCCGGTTACTAAACGCGTAGTCTGAGGGCTCGAGTCTTGAGCGCTCCCGAGCAATGCGCAGCATCCGGTCTCTTCCTGGCCCGTAAATGCCGCCGAAGCGAACGATGACTGAGTCTAAGTCGCACTCCAAAACTAGCTTTTCGCCTTCGATAAGCCGTGTGCCCGTAAACGATTCGGGGTTTGTCTTGCTTTGTTCGTCGACTGCTTCGCCGCTTGACTGCCCATAGACTCCGGTACTCGATACGAACACGAACCGCTTTGGACAAACTGACTGCTGCAAATAGTGCTGGATAACATTCCTTGTCCCATCGACGTACGCTTGCTTATAAGCAGCGTCACTGCCTTCGTCCGCACTAACTAAATAAAATACGACATCCACTTGAGTGGGCAGTGCATCAAGGCTTTTAGGGTCGCACACATCGCAGCAAACCACGGCCGACTGTCCCTCACGGGAGCGACGTCTTACTCGGGTAACTGATGTTCCTTGCTGCTCTAGAAACAGCGCTAGCGCTTCGCCAACATAGCCGCAGCCAATAACAGCCGCCGATGAAATCTTACGCTGCATAACGAGACGCGATACGCCTGCAAAGCGCAGCTAAATCCGAGACATCCACTGCCACAGCTGAAGTCTGTCCGGCTCGGAGGCTGGACTCTATCTTGCCGCACAGCTGGGACAAGCGCATGAAGCCAAACATTCCCGCTCCGCGAAGCTTATGGGTTTCTTCAATTACTGCTTTCCAATCGGATGCAGCCGCGGCGCTCTGAATCTTTGCTACGCGAGACGGGAGGTTTTTTACAAACTCCTTAACAACCTCGCGAATAGCTTCATCTAAGAGTGGGTCGGTTTCCGGCGCAGCCTCGAACTCCTCTTCACGGCAGCGCTTAAAGTAATCCGACATCAAATCATCAAAATCTGAACGAGAAAAAGGTTTTACGATAAATGCGTCGCAGCCGCTGCCTTTACACTCCTCGGCCAAACTCTCTTCGCTCGAAGCACTCATGATTACGATCGGTCGTGCAAAGCCGTCACTTCTAAGACGACGCGCTGCTTCTGCGCCGCTCAGCACGGGTAGATTTAAATCCAGCAAAACTAAATCTATGTGCTCAGCAAACGATTTAAGCAGGGCCTCAAGTCCGGATTCAGCATGCACTGCCTCAATACTTTCGCTCTTTAGGTAACGCTCTAGCAGGCGGCGGGTCGTCGGCTCATCCTCGGCAATCAAGACGCGGCCGTAACAAGGAAATGCCTTGTCGAGGACAACTTTTCCGAACTTGCTGCAAATAGAATTCACGCTACCAGATCAGGACTTCAATACGCCGGTTCTTTGAACGCCCCTCAAGGCTGTTATTTGAGGCTATCGGAAAAGCCTCTCCCCTTCCAGCCGTATTGATACGTGATTTTGGAATACCGCTCATAGAAAGTGTAAATGCAAGAAGGTCAGCTCGGCTCGTTGAAGCCAATACGTTGGTTTCAATATCTCCCCAAGAGTCCGTGTGTCCTTCAACAAGCATTCGCTCGATGGAGAATCCCTGCAAGACCTTTCCTATTTCATCTAAATCTTCCTTGCCCTGCGCTGTGAGTTCGTCACTTTCGTAGTCGATGACGTTGTCAGTCGCAATGGTTAGCACGACATGGTCGGATTTCCAGTCTGCATTGAATCCATGGAGATTGAGTTGGTGCGCCAGGGCACTACTGACGGAACGATTGCTAAGCGCCTCGACAGCGCTTGGGTTGATGCTTGCACGAGCCTCCGGGTTTTGACTTGGAGGGACAGGCTTTTGTTCCGCAACTCGCTCGGGTTCCTGAACTCGCTTGGGTTCGGCCAAATCGCTCTCCCTGATTTGGCGGCGCTGTTGAGCACGGAATCGAGTAGACAACTCCTCCACCACCGATGCGCTGCCGAAAGCGGAGTCGGACTCAGCTTCATCTTCGGGCATACCACCCGCACTTAGAACTACAGCGCAAGCGGCCAGCAAGGCGCAATTTTTAAGACAATTTCGGCTCAGCATCACAAGGGTTCCCAATCTTCAAATACTACTAGGGCACTCGCGCGCCGCTAGCACTACCACAAAGCCGCCAAAATCGCTAGCTTTTCGCTAGGGAATTTACTATGACGCCCTCAGCAACTGTGATAGTTTTCGACTCTTGTGAGTTAACTCGTCGGGGTAATCGCGGATAGCGCGCCCGAACAATTAGATTTCAAAGCATCGTGATTAGTAAACAAGAAGCAGCAGGCCATCAGAAGCCGCCACGGACCGATCGTGAGAGCGTGATTATTCGCTTCGCGGGCGATTCTGGCGACGGTATCCAACTAACCGGAAAGCAGTTCACAAACGAATCAGCGCTAGCCGGAAACGATATCGCAACCCTACCAAACTTCCCCGCCGAGATTCGCGCTCCTGCGGGAACTCTAGCGGGAGTTAGCGGTTATCAGATTCACTTTGGTAGTGAGCAGATCTTCACTCCTGGAGAGTCACCGGATGTGCTTGTCGCCTTCAACCCTGCTGCACTTAAAGCGAATCTACAGGACGTCAAACGCGGAGGAATACTCGTCCTTAATGAAGACGCCTTCACCGACAAGAATCTCGCACGCGTTGCTTACCAGCAGAATCCCTGCGACGACGAATCGCTTAAAGAAAACTACCGTGTTTTCGTCGTGCCAATTTCTAAGCTAACGAAGGAAGCGTTGTCTGACACCGCATTGACAGCTAACGAAATCGACCGCTGCAAGAACTTCTTTGCGCTCGGCGTTATGCTGTGGATGTTTGACCGACCCAGGGATGCGACCATCCACTGGATCGAATCAAAGTTTAAAAAGCGTCCCGAATTGGTAAGCGCGAACAAAATGGCGCTTGAGGCCGGTTATACCTACGGCGACGCGACAGAGATCTTTGACTTATCCTTTAGCGTAAAGCCCGCTGATTTGGAGCCGGGTCTGTACCGCAATATTAACGGCAGCACCTCTCTGGCTTACGGCATCGTTGCAGCCGCACAGAAGAGCGGACTCAGCGTATTTTTTGGCGCTTACCCAATCACGCCCGCCAGCGATTTGCTCCACGAACTTGCGAAGCATAAGCGCTTGGGGATTATGACTTTTCAAGCCGAGGACGAGATAGCTGCTATCTGTAGCGCGATTGGCGCATCTTACGCCGGTTCACTCGGTGTAACCTCCTCGAGCGGACCCGGTATCGCTCTTAAGGGCGAAGCCTTGGGCCTTGCCGTCTGCACTGAGCTGCCGTTAGTGGTGGTCAATACCCAACGTGCAGGTCCTTCTACCGGCATGCCAACAAAGACCGAACAATCCGACCTCTTGATGGCGCTTCACGGCCGGCACGGAGAAGCTCCAGTTTGTGTTTTAGCGGCGTCTTCTCCGTCAACCGCCTTCACCATGGCCTACGAAGCCTGCCGCATCGCGTTGAAGTATATGACTCCGGTGATTCTTCTTTCAGACGGCTATATCGCCAACGGCTCGGAGCCTTGGAAAATTCCGGATCCGAAGTCGCTGCCAGAAATCATTAACCGTCGGACCCTTAAGTCGAACAACCCAGACGGCGAATTCCTGCCGTATTTGAGAGACGAAGCCACTTTAGCTCGACCTTGGGCGGTCCCAGGAACACCTGGACTGATGCACCGAATCGGCGGTCTCGAGAAGCAGGACGTTACCGGGAATGTCTCGTACGATGCCGACAACCATAGTAAAATGACCGCACTTCGCGCTGAGAAGATTGCCAAAATAGCAGCTGAGATTCCGCCGATTGAGGTCGACGGCCCAAGCAGCGGCGAAATTCTACTACTCGGCTGGGGCGGAACTGAGGGCACCCTCCGAGAAGCACAACGCAGATGCAGCGAAGAAGGTTTGAGCGTCTCTCGCATCCATTTGCATTACTTGAACCCGCTTCCAAGCGACCTTGAAACGGTGCTGCGTTCGTTCAAGCATGTGCTTATTCCAGAAATCAACACCGGTCAGCTTCGGTCGATCATCCGCGACCGCTATCTGATCGACGCTAAGGGCTACAACGCCGTGCGTGGACAGCCGCTGCGTTCTTCCAGGGTGGTCGAAGCGATCAAATCCCTGGTTCAGCCCCACTAGACTTAGGAGAACTTCACTGTGAGTACAGCCGCTGAAGCGAGCGAAGTTAAATTAAAGAGCAAGGACTTCCAGACTGACCAAGACGTCCGCTGGTGTCCCGGCTGCGGGGATTACTCGATTCTCGCTAATGTGCAGCGGTTCCTGCCTGGTCTTGGCGAAGAACCCCATCGCTACGTCTTTGTATCCGGAATTGGCTGCTCAAGCCGCTTCCCCTACTACATGAACACCTA
>JAGRAN010000089.1:4971-7368 GCA_020434585.1 Bdellovibrionales bacterium | reverse complement strand
CGCACAACTGGTTCGTACGCACTAGGGTTCATCCTAAACGCGCGGCGCCTTCCGATCTAAAGCGATGCTTATTGCTTAACTGCGGGAAGAATTGAGAGCTTGCGCAGTTCGTCAATCGGCTCTTCAAAACTACAGCTGCCAAAGCCCACGGCGAGTAGCTCGCGAGCCTTTTTTACCTTTTCAAGTGAGACGGTGTGGCCGCCGAGGGTCATGCTGTCCGGGCCGAATGAAATCTTCGACACGTCCTTTTGCTGCACAAAATCAACTAGCTTTGGAAACTCGAGCTCTATCGCATAAGAAAGAATCGCAGCCCCAAAGACATTCAAGAATCCATGCTCCTTTACTTCGCCGACTGAGTTGTGGGAGCAAGCTGCCTTGTGAAGACCCGCAGTGAATTTTACGGGGAGCTGAGCTTCGCGGCATTGGTTAATCGCAAAGGCGACTTGAGCGGCTGAGGGGACGTCTTCGGCCCTGGGGCCTCCGCAGCGCAGCTTAAAGCCGAGCGGCACACCAAGCTCAGAGCGCAGTTCCGACAGCACTACCACTATTTTAACGATGCTTTCCTGCCACTGAGGAGATACTCGCTGGCCCGCGTCGTAAACAAGTTCGACGTAAGCGGGAACACCACGTTCAAACAAAAAGTTAAATGCGCTGAGGCCAGTGATCAGCTCGGTGACCCCTCCCCTTTCTTCTAAATTTTGAGCAGTTTCTTCACTGAGCTTAAGCTCAAGTGCGCCGATACGCTGAACGCCGAATTCAGAGGTAAAGCTTTCGAGCTCTTTTCCGGCTTCGCTGAAATCACCCGGCAAATCCCCCAGCTCGCCGCCGTAATGCGGCAGAGCAACGAAGCGCACATCAGCGCCTTGCTTGTCAGCGAGCGCTCGGGCTTCGCGGAGTTTTTCGACCGGACAGATGAAATCACCGAGAATCGCGCTGTTGTCACCGGTGCTGTAGCGTTTGAAATTTGAGACGGCTTCGCTGAGCTTCAATGAGGCTGGAGGAAACAGACCGGCATAGTCGATAAGGCCCGCAGTGAAGGCTGCGGAGGCGCCGCTGCCTGCTTCACCGGTTTGTTCGTTTTCGTCGGGCATTGCGATGTCTGCTCCTTGCTCAGGCTCAGCGCTAGCGGCGAGCCTCAGACTCCAAAGTGTTCAAGCAGTCTATCGAGTTCTTCGCGGGAAAAGAAGCTAATTCGGAGCTCACCGCTGCCGTTATTATCAAAATTAACGGCCACTTTGGTGCCCAAGCCCCGTCTAAGGCGCTCTTCCAGCTGAAGTTCGACGCCGGATTTTTCAACAGTTCCCTTCTTCTGCCCGCGCTTTTTCCGCGTTTGTTTCGGGGATCCACCGGAGGCAAGCCGCTCAGCTTCACGCACAGAAAGCTGTTCTTTAAAGATTAGGTTAGCAAGCGCGGTTTGCTTCGCTTCGCTTTCAAGCATCAGCAGCGCTCTGCCGTGGCCGGCGCTGATTGTTCCAGCGGCAAGCATCTGCTGAACAGTGTCGGGGAGTCTCAGCAGACGCACCGCGTTGGCTACCGAAACCCTATCCTTGCCGACTGTCTTAGCAACTGATTCCTGGGATAATCCGAATTCATCGATCAGCCGCTTGTAGGCCAACGCGATTTCGACCGGATTAAGATCTGAGCGCTGCACGTTCTCGACGATTCCGATTTCCAGTGCTTCGCGGTCATCGATATGGCGCACGACTGCTGGAATTTCTCTTAATCCAGCCATTTTTGCTGCGCGGTAGCGCCGCTCTCCGGCAACAATTTCAAAGCCATCTACGTCTCCGGCAGAGTGGCTGTCAGCCGCAGCGGCAGACCGGCGGCGCACCAAAATTGGCTGAAGGACTCCACTCTCCTTAATTGAATTGGAAAGTGATTCAACTTCGGACTCTTCAAAGTGCGTGCGCGGCTGCTTGGCGTTTGGAAAGACGCGGTGAATCGGAATCATCGCCAAACCTTCAAGCGGCAGTTCGTCGCGCTTGCTGCTTGGGGTCGTCGTCGTGGTTTGCGTGCTCGACTTTGCCTGCTTTGCGGTCTGGGAATTCTTGCGGCGCTTGGCCAGCTGCTCGCCGACGTCGACTTCAATCGTTGTCGAACGCATCAGGCTGCTAAGTCCTCTACCGAGTGCCTGACGCCCACTTGGTTTCTTCGCTGTTCGTTTTGCTCCGGCCATGATTTATTTAATTATCCTGCAGCTTTAAGCTTCTTCAAGGCTTTCTTCTCGGCCTTTTTGTCAGACTTCTTGCGCCGACGTTGTAGTTCTTTCGCCAGCGCTTCGTAGGCGCCCGCGCCAATCGACTGCGGATCGTAAGTAACGATCGGACGGCCAAAACTTGGCGACTCACTAATGCGCACGTTGCGCGGGATGACGTTGTGAAAAACTGCTTTGTCGAA
>JAGRAN010000089.1:0-4900 GCA_020434585.1 Bdellovibrionales bacterium | reverse complement strand
AGCACGCCTTCGAGTTCCAGTTCGGGGTTAACTTGGGACTGCGCCAATTCGATTGTCTGCATCAGGCTCGAGATGCCCTCAAGCGCATAGTACTCGCACTGCAAAGTAACTAGCACGCTATCGGCGGCCACGAGCGCGTTGATGGTCAGCAGGCCGAGAGACGGCGGGCAATCAATAAAAATGTAATCATATTCATCGCTTACGCTACTTAGCGCCTGCTTGAGAATTACCTCTCGCCCCGGTTTGTCGATGATTTCTACTTCGGCACCGACCAGGTCGCTGTTGGACGGGGCAATGAATAAGGTGTCGATTTCGGTGCCAACGACGACGCTCCCCAGGCTGGCCTCGCCAACATAGACATCGTACAGATTGCCCTGTAGTTCGTGCTTGTCGATGCCGAGTCCGCTGCTTGCGTTGCCCTGAGGATCGGAGTCGATCACCAGGCAGCGCTCCCCCCTTAACGCCAGGGCGGCAGACAAATTAACTGCGGTAGTGGTCTTGCCGACCCCGCCTTTTTGATTCGCGATTGCAATTATTCGAGCCATGAGAACCTTAGGTAGCACAAGCTGAAAGGAGCTTAAACTGGGCACTTGAGAAGTTTCTGTTTCACGTGAAACGGTGGTGGCTTAGGACTGCCTTGTTTCACGTGAAACACTTCAGTGTATGCAAGAAGGGTTGTTTCACGTGAAACAACCCTGTGAGCTGGCGCTAGAGGCCGTCCCCCTGTAGGAAGCGACCCAGCATACCGCCCTCTCCCTTCTGAGAACCGCCGCCTTGAGGAGCGGCTTTATACATGCGTCCCGCCAAGCGACTAAACGGCAGAGACTGCAAAGCGACGCGCCCCGGTCCGGTCAAAACAGCATAAAACAGCCCCTCGCCACTAAACAGGGCGGATTTAACGCTGCCGATATACTTGATGTCGTAGTTGACGCTCTCCTGGAAGGCTACGATACAGCCGGTGTCCACCTTGATATGCTCGCCGGGAGCCAAGTCTCGGATATGAATCGTGCCCCCAGCATGAACGAACGCCAGGCCGTCACCCTCGAGCTTTTGTAAAATGAAGCCTTCGCCGCCAAACAGGCCTGCGCCGAGTTTCTTGTGAAACGCCATGTTGACGTCTATGCCCATCGCCGAGCAGAGGTAGCTGTCCTTTTGGCAAAGCATCGGGCCGAGTTCAGCCAGGTTGAGCGGGAAGATCTTGCCAGGGTAGGGGGCAGCGAAGGCGACTTTGGCTTTACCGGACTTACCGCCATGGGTGAAGGTCGTAATGAACAGGCTCTCGCCGGTCATTAGCCGCTTCCCAGCTCCCATCACCTTGCCCCAAACTCCGCCGTCGGAGTCGCCGCCCATCCGGGTCGACATTTCGACGTCCTGGGTCATATACATCATCGCGCCAGCCTCAGAGAGAACCGTCTCGCCGGGGTCGAGTTCGATTTCAACGAACTGCATATCGTCGCCGTGGATTTCGTAGTCTATTTCATGTGCTGCCATCTTGAGCATCGCTCCTAAGTATTCTGCCAAAACGCGACCCTGCGCGCGCCGCTTTGGGGAAGCTCGTAAGGCAGCTCCCCGCCAAATTCGAACCAAGGATACTGCTCTTCCAGAGTCGAATCCAACTGCCAGCTCGGCCCCACCATCTCAGCAAGGTAACCGCCTTTAACTAGGATGAAGTTAGCACAGCTCATCAGTAATTCTGTTCGGCCAAGTGCGCGAGATATAAGCATTTCTCCGAGATTTACTGGTCTGAAATCCTCAATTTTTGAGCAAGCGACTTCAAGGTTTTCGAGGCCGAGGGCGCGCCGGACTTCACGAAGAAAATGACAGCGCTTTTCGCGAGGTTCTACCAGAACAACTTCTGCGTCTGGGCGGATAACCGCCGCAACGACGCCCGGAAGTCCCGCCCCGGAACCAACATCAGTCATCGACTTCCACGGGCATGCTTCGCTCAGCACGGTCATCGCCAGCAGGGAATCGAGAATATGTCGTTCGAAAATTTCTTCGCGAGAAGCCGGTGCAATCAAGTCGATCTTCTTGGTCCAGCGCTCGAGCATGTCGCTGTATTCGACAAAGGCCTCAGCAACTCTAGTCTCGCAAAGCGCTAAGACCAGCTCCTGGGCCGAGGCTGTCATTGGGCGGCCTGCGCACTGCGGCGGCGTAGATGAATCGCTAAGACCGACATCGCAGCGGGAGTTACGCCATAAATTCGCGAGGCCTGACCTAAGGTCTTTGGGCGAACTTCTTCGAGTCTCTCGCGGATTTCGGCGCTCAGGGCACTTATGTCTCTAAAGGCGAAATCTTCTGGAATTTCGACACCTTCCATTCGCTTCATGCGCTCAATTTCTTCGTTCTGCCGCCGAAGATAGCCCGAGAACTTTATCTCCGTTTCGACTCGTTCGCGCTCTCGGGAAATCAGTTCATGCTCCGGCGGGTGCTCGGCGCAGATAGCTTCGTAGCTAATTTCCGGCCGGCGCAGCAGCGCTTCGAGCGCTAGTCCGTCATCAAGAGTTGCTGTGCCGAGACTATCAAGCCAAGCATTCGTCTCAGCAGTCGGCTTAAGAATAGTTTTGGTAAGGCGCTTTTTCTCGCCTTCAATACGCTCGGCTCGCGCTTCAAATTCGGCCCAGTCGCTGTCCGGCACGAGTCCCAGCTCCCGCGCCAGCGGGGTCAGCCGCGTATCAGCATTGTCTTCTCTCAGCTGCAGGCGATACTCCGCGCGCGAAGTGAACATGCGATACGGCTCCATCGCGCCGCGGTTAATCAAGTCATCGATCATCACGCCGATGTAGGCCTGGTCTCGGCGCAGGGTAAACGGCGCGGCTCCTCGCACGTAAAGCGCGGCGTTAACTCCGGCCATCAACCCTTGGGCTGCGGCCTCTTCGTAGCCCGTGGTGCCGTTAATCTGACCCGCCAAATAAAGGCCCTTTGCCGCCTTAACTCGCAGCGAAGCATCAAGCTCACGCGGGTCGACGTAATCGTATTCTACAGCGTAGCCATGGACTAAAAACTCAGCATGCTCCAGCCCCGGAATCGTTTTTACAAATGCTTCCTGCACGTCGGCCGGCAGGCTGGTCGAGATGCCGTTGGGGTAAACTATGTTGCTCTCGAAGCCTTCTGGCTCGAGGAAAATGTTGTGGGTCGGCTTGTCGCTGAAGCGGTGAACCTTGTCTTCGATTGACGGACAATAGCGCGGTCCAGTCGATTTAATCTGGCCGTTATACATCGGCGAACGGGCGACATTCCCGAGGATGATGTCGTGCGTTTCCTGCGTGGTGTGCGTTATCCAGCAGCTGATTTGCTTGCGGTCGATTGCCGGGGTTCGAAAGGAAAACGGGCGAGGGGGCTCGTCTCCGGGCTGCTCAATTAGTCCGCTGTAGTCGATGGAATCTCGCCTTATTCTAGGCGGAGTTCCGGTTTTAAGCCGCCCCATCCGCAAACCCAAGCTGCGAATCGAGTCAGACAGCGAGTAGCTTCCGCCTTCCCCGTGGCGCCCGCCTTTAATCTGCTTTTCGCCGATATGCATTAGTCCGCCGAGGAAGGTCCCGGTAGTGAGCACAACAGCCCGCGCGGATATTAGCTCACCTTGCTCAGTCCTTAGTCCGCAGATTTCGCCGCCGCTTAACTCAAGTGCGCCGGCCGCTGCTTCGATGACACTAAGCTGCTGCTGAGCACTAACCGCCTGGATAATTCTTTCGCGATATAAGTCCCGGTCTGCCTGGGCTCTCGACGAGCGAACCGCCGGACCTTTCGACTCATTGAGGGTGCGAAACTGGATGCCGGTATCGTCAATCGCTCGGCCCATTTCGCCAAACAGCGCATCGACTTCTTTGACCAGCTGGCCTTTGCCCAAACCGCCGATTGCCGGATTGCAGCTCATTTGACCGATTCGATCGGCGCGCAGGCTCATCAGTGCTGTTTTCGCACCCATGCGAGCAGCAGCAAGCGCGGCTTCGACACCAGCGTGCCCGCCGCCAACGACCAGAACGTCAAACATGTCAGCCAAAGTATCTCTCCAGGGAATCTTCAGAGGCTGAAAGATACCAAAATTAGGTGGTTTTACAAGCAATTGCACTTTTGCGGCGTCACAAGCGTGCGAAGCTGCGCAGCTCCTTGGCTAAATGGTATATCTCCTGAGGTAAAATCTCGCCGAACGGAACAAATGAACAAAGCCATATTGAATCAAACCGCTGCGAAGACCTTGGCCACCTCTCTGCGCTTGCGCGGAGCATCTGCCGCTGGAAAGAAAACCATCGCGCTGCATAGTCTAGCTGATGCCAAGCTTCGCTCCGATAGCGCAGCAGCGGTCTGCCTAAGCGCCCTGCTCTTCTTGCGGGCCTATCCAGACAATGCGCAAATCGCGAAACAAGCCGAAGCTGAGCTTGAGCGACTCTCTGAACGCACTGGGGCGGGGAAGGTCGTCCTTAGCGTGAGTTGGCGTCTGGCCTGCTGGATTGCCGAGCACTTCTCTAGCAGTGCCAGGATCGACTGGGACAACCCGCCAGCAGAAGAGCCGCTTACCGAGCTATTCGAGTCTGCCTTCCTGACTCCCGAACGCGACATCCTGATTTCGCAGCAATACGAACAGAAGCAATTGGTGGAACTACTGTCCGGGCCTAAATGCACAGACCTGCAAGGGCTGATCGCCGCAGTGCGCACGCTCGGCAAAAGCGAAGAAGCTTCGCAAAGAATCTACGCCATGCTTGGGGTGTGGATTCAAATCGATCTCCCGAATTATCACAGCTCTTTGCCGGGGATTCGCCTACTGCCCGGAAAATTGCATTTCCATAGCGGCAAGCTTAAGCGCAGCACCTCAGTTCGGGCCCAGCTGCGACGCAAACTTCCGCAGCCGCTGAAGCTTAAGAAGGCTGACCGCAAGCTCCTGCTTGATGCCGCCCGTATGTCG
>JAGRAN010000088.1:1777-8839 GCA_020434585.1 Bdellovibrionales bacterium | reverse complement strand
AGTTCTGGATGATCGAGCCCGAGATGGCGTTCTACGACTTGAACGACAACATGAAGCTCGGCGAAGATTTTATAAAATATATAATTAAGTATGTTCTTGAGAACTGCCGTGAGGACATGACGTTTTTCGATCGCTGGATTGAGAAGGGAATTGTCGAATCACTCCAGTCGGTGGCAGATGCTTCTTTTGAACACATGACTTACACCCAAGCGATCGAAGCTCTGGAAAAGTCATCCAAAGAATTCGAGTTTCCTGTCCATTGGGGAATGGATATCCAAACGGAGCATGAGCGCTACTTAACTGAAGAGCATGTCGGTCGCCCCGTTTACGTAACGAATTATCCCAAAGACATTAAAGCTTTTTATATGCGCCTCGACGAGGGCGAAAAGACCGTGTCCGCCATGGATCTGCTGGTGCCTCGTTTAGGTGAAATTATCGGTGGTTCTCAACGCGAGGAGCGCGAAGACGTCCTGCGCCGCCGAATTAAAGAATGCGGTCTCGAGGAAGAAATATACTGGTGGTATTTAGACCTAAGACGCTTCGGCAGCGTTCCTCATGCGGGGTTTGGTCTCGGGTTTGAGCGAATGGTGATGTACTTAACAGGCATGAGCAACATTCGCGACGTAGTTCCATTTCCACGCACACCCGGCAACGCAGCTTTCTAGCGAATACTTCGAATTAACTGTTCTGTGAGCGCACATGATGCCGCGCTGTCTGTGAGAAACGGATCGAGGATGCTTGGCTGCGCGGTAGCATAAGCAAAAGTCTCAATCATATTCACATATTGATTTTCAGCTGGGACAGAAATTTTCTGAGTGGGGTGCTTGGGCTTGAGGATTTCGATTTCGGAATGGCTGAGCCGAGAGATCAGGTAGGCTTTCGGTACACTGATCGTTCCTTTCGTTCCGACGATGCGGTAGCTGTGTCGATTCGGACTTCGCAGCGAAGAGTAAAGGACGGCTGATACTCCGGATGGGTATGACAAAGTATACTTTGCTTCTACGTCCAATCCATTCTGAATGACTGCTTCTGAATGAAAATCGACCGGAGCTAACCCGAGGAATCGCCGACAGGTCTCTAAGTGGTAGCAAAGTGTATCGTAGCTTGCACCGCCGCCGAGTTCAGGCTTGGCCCTTATATTGTTCGCCTCGTGCAATTCGTACGTGAAATCTGATTCCAGCCGCTTAATGGAGCCGATTTCGCCGGAGCGTATCATCTCTTCAACTCTGGCGTGGATCGGGTGAAATCTGATCATCAACGCCTCTAACAGCGCTAGGCCGGATTCTTGAGCTCGTGTGCTCATCTTGTCGGCGTCTGATTGCGACATAGCCAACGGCTTTTCACACAGTACGTGTTTGCCGCAGTCTAGGGCACGCAGCGTCCATTCGCAGTGCATGCTGTTGGGGAGGGAGATGTAGACCGCTTCGACACCGCTGGAGTTAACCAGCTCCGCGTAGGACGAGAAAACCTCGACCTCTTGGTCTAGGACTTGACTTGTCAAGTCGCTGCGGCCGGAATTTGTGCCAACAGCCGACAGAGTGCAATTTTTCGACTGATTGATTGCCGGCAGCATCACTCTGGATGCATGTTTGCCAAATCCCAAAATTCCGAATTTAAGCTGCTGCATGAACGTCTGAATACCACATGCTGTCAAGAATTTTAAGGTGCACGAAGTAAAGAATATCTTTGACAGATCGACGTGCACTTATCATATTGCGTTCTCTGTCGTTAGCAGTTTAAAAATGTAAGGTTCCATGCCGGAGCAGTTTTGATTTTTGTTTGCGGTACGGATTGGATAGGAGGGGTTGAACATAAATGAGTGTCATAGTTTTTTCGTCACTCAAAGGTGGAGTTGGAAAAACGTCACTATCCATAAATGTAGCAGCAGGCTTCGCCCGCCGAGGGTGTAAAACTCTGCTAATCGACCTAGACCCCGCAAGCCACGCCACAGGATGCTTCAAATTACGAACTCAACGCGGATTCCCGCAAGAGTCGCCGTTGGCGCGTTTATTTCTCGCACGCGACGGCAGCGGCGCAATTTCGGGCGAGCAGGCGGCAAAAGTTGACGACTGGGCTTCTCAGGAAGCTGAACTAATTGTCCCACTGCGCCCCTATTTCGAACTTCTTCCCGGAGGCGCCGAGCTAAGATATTTTCAGTGGGGGCAGGGGCCAAAAGCGTTTATCACCTTTTTCCCACGGCTCGTTGACGAGCTGAGATATCACTACGATTTCATTATCGTCGATACCCCTCCAGAATTTAACGTTCTCACACGCAACGCCATTGCGGTCGCGGATCTAGTTACGGTTCCAGTCGACTCTAGCGGAATGAGCATTACCAGCCTTGAGGAGCTTGTCATCAGCGCGCAGCATATCGATGGGCCGAGCTGGTCAATTTGCCGCACGATGGTCAACCGTCAGGCCTCAAGAATCCGCAGATTAAGCGAAGGCCGCCTGTCAAAGTACTTGAACCACCCCGAGCCGGAGCAAAACTGCGAATCGGATGACGATTTCATCGACATGATTCGCCAAGGCAGCAGTCGCAGTGCCGCAGCGGTCAACAATCCAATTTATCTACTGCGAACCACAGTTAGCCGCACGGAGGAGCAAAATCGTCTCAGCTTCTTGGGGAAAACTGCGTTCGACAACAAATCATCCAGCAGACTTGCCGACGATTACCTTTCGGTCGCAAGGGAGCTGGAGACCATTCTAGAACTTCGCGGGGGAGAATCTGCCCCGGAAGTTGATACAGAAATGTTAAGCCAACTTTGGGAATAGCGCGTAGCTATTCAAGCCTTTGAGCTGCAATTGCTCGCACAGTCCTGTCGCTGCTGTTTAAAAGCTTTTGGGCGTATGGCCTAAACGATTCACTAGCCGCACCGCGATCCGCCGCAGCAGTCGCAATGGTTCGTTTTGCTGCAGTGCTGGAAACTCTGTCAACTTTGCTGGCATACAGACGAGCCAGACCTTCTCGGTCCTCTGCTCCGATGTCTTCTTCGATTACCGCGAGAACCTGCGCACTTACTTCCGGATCGTCAGCGTATTCGTTTGCCAGGATATGAGCAGCACGCATTGCGACCGGGCTTGAGACACTGTCGCTGTGCGACAACTGAATCAGTTGGTCGACCAGGGCTTGCTTGCCGCCAGCAGCGGCCTCGAATGATTCTTGGGTATCGGAGTTCCACTCTAGGTGGCGAGCGGAAAGCATGAACTCAAGATCAGACTGAGCTGCCAATGCGGGCGTGCCCGAAAGCAGGACAGTGGAAACGAATGCAATAGTAGCTAATTTAGTGACTTTCATTTTAATCCATAACCGGCTGCAGATTCATAACTTGGCCTTGCTGAAGGCTGAGAGTCTCCTGGGTAAAACTTGGGTCAGAAAGCGGGAACATCAAATTGTTAACCGCGCCGTTGGCAATGCACTGCGACCCCACAGTGCAAGACGGCGTGTCTGTCAGGGTGTCTCCTAGTACAAAAGTCGTATTACCTAAATTGCTGCCAATGGTCTGAATCTCGACCGGATGGAAAAGGCCTAAGAAGTGACCGACTTCGTGGGCAATCGTCCCGCCCATAGTAGTCGGTTCGTCACCGTTAAATATTCCGTTGGCGCCGGCATGGTTGCCCATGTCGATTCCGACGATGCTTTTTATGGTCGGGACCTGTGCGCCAGGCGCACCGCCCGCTCGACCAAGCAGCAAGCCGTTGTTGTCTACCGCATCAATAGTCTCGCCCATAAAAACGTTAACGGCAGCGTCGCTGTTGATATTTGAAAGGTAGAACACGTCTCCTTCCGCCGGGTCCGGAATCGAGTTGCCGCCAGACACTGAGAAGACGTCAGCATCTACGGTAATGCCGCGCGCTGCGTAAATTGAACTAGCGACACTTAACGCAGTATTTACGGCCGACACGTTACTCTGAGCGAAGGAGCCGACTAAAAAGACTTTAAGTTTCAAGCGACCAGCGCCGAGGTTCGAGTCATTTTTTGCGATGACGGAGCCGCTATAATTAAAGGCACTTCCGGGAGGGGCTAATACCGAAACAAAATGATTGTAAGTTCCGCTCACGATGCTCTGAAAGAAATTCGAGGGCGGGTTAGTTAGCGGATTAACATGGAAGTCGATTAAGACGCCTCCGGTGGCGGGGGGTGTTCCGTCGGCAGCCGAACTTACCACTTCCTGTCCGCCGGGACTTGTTACCACGAGTGTAACAATCGGAGATCCATCCCGGGTGATTACTACTTGATATGAATTTGCGTTGGAAACTGTAACGCTTAAGTCACTTAGGAAAAAGTTATAGGTTCCAGAAAGCCCAAGAATCGCAACGATTGCTGGGTCGACTGCGATACCGGAGTCTTCAACGGTACCAACAAAGCTTGCTACAGCTCGACTGGTGCTTCCACCATTTGAACCTGGATTCACGGAGACAGAACCCACGCCGCCCGAGGACGTGGAGCTGCTCGAAGTAGAGCTCGAGCTAGTGCTTGAACTCGTGCTTGTACCGCCACTAGATGAAGAAGTGCTTGTGCTGCTTGAGGATGCAGATGTTGTAGAGCTAGTGGAACCGCCCGGAGCTCCGCCTCCAGGGGGAACTCCGCCCGGTGTGTCAGAAGGTACCCCGATGCTTCCGCCGGTTGAGCTTGATGAGCCGCCCCCGGTGCTCTGTCCGCCCCCGCTGCCGCACGCAGCAAACGTAAAACTGACAACGAACAACAAAGTAAATTGAGATAAGAATTTTGCAGACGGAATTCTCACAGGACTCCTGGACGATTCTTCCTGTTCACCATGCAAGCCGCAGCGCGCAAGAACGCTACAAGCTCCCGAAAAAACTACGGAGCACGCTGCCCGCGTGCCATCACTTTCCATACCGAAATCTCAGACAAGATGAAAGGCGGAACGTTTCATAAATGACCGGAGTACTGCGACAATGAGAATCCGAACTATTTAACGCGAAAAGGGCTGACTGCTGTGAATGAGTTGTGTAAGTTCTACAAACTGTAGGTCGGTTTTTCACAACCCAAATTATTAAGACTGCCGCATGGACTTAATTACGGCTGACAACATGCTGGCGCTGCTTGCCCTGACAGCGCTCGAAATAGTTCTCGGCATCGACAACATCGTTTTCATCGCGATTCTAACTGGCAAACTTCCTGCCGAGCAAAGGCCGCTGGCTCGCAAGCTAGGATTGTTGTTTGCGATGCTCACCAGAATTTTGCTGCTGCTCTGTATTAGCTGGGTAATGGGCCTTACCGATCCGCTGTTTAAATTGATCGACCATGCATTTTCGGGGCGCGATATAGTCCTGTTTCTAGGCGGATTGTTCCTAATCGCGAAGGCAACGTTCGAAATTCATGACAAGATCGAGGGTGTGGGGGCTTCGAGTTCCAAAAGAGCTGCGAAGTCATTTATCAGTGCGGTGATTCAAATCGGTATCCTCGACGTCGTTTTTTCACTTGATTCCGTGATTACGGCGGTTGGAATGGCTGAGGAGATTTGGGTGATGATTGCTGCAATTGTCTGTGCGATAGGGGTTATGTTCCTCTTTGCGGACGCCGTTAGCGAGTTTATTGAGCGCCACCCGACGATAAAAATACTCGGTTTGGCCTTTCTGCTGCTAATCGGCGTAATGCTTGTAGCGGAAGGATTTGGGAAGCACATCAACAAAGGCTACATCTACTTTGCGATGGGCTTTTCACTGCTGGTTGAATTGCTCAATCTGCGGGTTATCGGCGAAGCCCTGAGCGGCGATCAGGATAGTCCGTAAGGTAAAAAAAAAGGGGCCGAGGCCCCTTTCCTAATTAAGCGAAAGCTTCTTCTTGCTTTGGCGTTCGTTCTCTCCGGATTTTCTTCCAGGCAGCGCCTTTGGTTCCGTCCGCTTGCTTGGCCTGAATGAACCGCTGAATTCCAAGCTGCAAATAGGCTGGGTCGATACCCAGAGTTTCGCAGACGTTCTCAAAGCTGAACACGTATCCGGGTTCAGAGCTTTCGATCCAAGAGCAAATTTCGTCGTGGGTCTTTCTGTTTTTTGAAGGATTGAGCTTCTCGTGAATGTAGGCTTCAATTCCGTCGAGCAGAAGTGCGGCCATTAGTTTGTGGACGCCGCTGCGCTCCTTCGGCTCAGTTACTGTGCGGTCGCACTGAGCAGTTCCGGCTGGACCCAAAAGATTCTGATATGCAAATGCTGCGTTAGTGGTCATGTCGTTTATCCTCGCGCTAACATGAAAAACCAGTGTAGTGAGACGCATACTACCAAGCTCAAAAAATGCGTCTAGGTACTTAAGATGTTTAGAGTTGTCAGTTGATGACAACATGCACTGAACGATCATTCGTTCAGTCTGCGATGCTGAAACAGCTATCCGCTGCAGCTTCTATAAGTGAATTAGATAGTCAGCGATGCGGGCACGGCGGCCCCTAAGGGGTGCGCGTGATGCCTGTAAAGGCAATCACGCGCGGGTATGTTTGAGCAGGTGTTGGATGGAAACTATTCAGTTAGAACTTCGATGGCATTAGAGAGATTTGGCGCTTCAGCGTCAGGGGCAAGGTCGTAGTCCGGAAGCATGTCCCAAACAGCTTGATGAATGTTTCTCAGCGTATCGGCAATTGGCTTGTTTTCGATGATCAGACCAACTGTTTCATGGTGGGCTGAGACTATTGCAGTTCTTGGACCGTAAACGAAAATAACAACCGGCAGATCGAGCTCTCCGATCATTTTCAATTCGCGTTTGCTAGATTTGCGTTTGCGAATAACCTTATCTCCGGTATTCGACTTCACCCAAATCCCCTTGTAGAAAATATTTTGGGCAGTCCGCCTGCGAACATAATGCACCATCCAGTCGTCAATATCGTCGCCCATGGTAGTGCAGCTGCAGCAAGGATCGGCCAGTGCGTGGATCGTGATGTCGGGGGTGCGTAAAGTATCCTCGTAGATCTCTTTTACACCATCAACACCTTGGAAAAATCGCACACGAGCCTGTGAATGATTGGGATTTTTAAGGGCCTCAAGTTTGGGAATAATCTTTTTAATTCGCTCTTTTTGAAGCGTCAGCTCATTTTCCCGGTGTTCGAGAAC
>JAGRAN010000088.1:0-1544 GCA_020434585.1 Bdellovibrionales bacterium | reverse complement strand
GACATTTTTACACCTAGAAGCCGGCCGTCCTGCCCCCACAAAACTCTAGAGCCTGCTTTCCTATCCTCCAAAAATTCCTGTATCCGGAATTTGTATTGCTGGGGATTTTACTCAAAATACGAATTAAGTCAATTCACCAAGCCACGAACACTTTGAGACTAGCGGGGCGGTAGCTTAAAATGCTGAAATTACTAGGCAAATTAAAAAAGAATATCAGATTCATGCTGTCATGTGAAAATGACATGAAAATAGATCGCATTGTGCAATGGGACAATTTACAGCGTCAGCGCTAGTTCTCGAACCAGCTTGATGCCTTCTGCTTGTTGTAGCGCTCTTGGCAGCTTTTGATGCACTCGAGGGCTTCGGTCGTGCCGAGCCAGCCTTTAGTTGTGGTCTTTTTGCCTTCAAGGTCTTTGTAAATCTTGAAGAAGTGCTCAATTTCTCTGAGGTAGTGGGGAGGCACCTCAGACAGCTTTTCAATGTGGTTCCACAGGGGATCGGCAATCGGAACGCACAATATCTTCTCGTCGTTACCTTTGTCGTCGGTCATGCTGAATAGGCCAATCGGCTTCGCTTCAACGAGGCAGCCTGGAAAAGTTGGTTCCCAAACCATGACGAGAGCGTCTAGCGGGTCTCCGTCATCAGCCAAAGTGTCGGGGATGAAACCGTAATCACTTGGGTAGTGAACGGACGAAAACAACATTCGATCGAATTTGATAATCTTCCGCGCCTTGTCGTACTCGTATTTGTTGCGACTACCTTTCGGAATTTCAATGATTATTGGAATAGTCATATTTCCCCCTCACTTGCCACCCAGAGTAAAGCACAAAAAGTGGAGGCTGGCAGCAGCAGCTTCCTTTGAGACGAACAGTTCGCTCAGGCGGGGGTTCAATCCTCGCCAAGTGCGATCGGAATCGGCTTCAGCCCGTCGATCTTCACCGAGTAGCTGAACGCGATCGGGGAAGCGATGTTCAGACGCACGTCGCCGCCGGTGATGACCTGAGGCCTCAGCTGCGCGTAGATCATGACTCTGTCGCAGACTTCGAACTCGTAGCGTTCCGTTGAAGGTTCGCTGCGGCTGAACTGCTCCAGAATACTCTCCCAGAGCGTCGGCCAGACCTTCGCCTGGAACTCCATCACGAGGTCGCTGCACACGGAGCGGATGATCCACGTGCGAAGCCGTTCCCAAGCGTCCGTTGCATCGAACGCTTGCTTGAGCCGTTCCCAGTCTTCACGCGACTTGGCACCGACCACAGCTTCTTCGAGAGGTGCCAGAGCACCGTCGACGATCTCGGGCTTGAACTGTGCGAGCACAGCCTTGGCCCATGCTTCTGCGCAGATGCGCCGAATCGGTTCGGCAATGATCTGCTTTCCTTGGAGCGCCGTTGGGTTTGGGACACGAATCTGGAAGGTGACCAGACACGTTCCTCCCGGCGACGCTCCGTTCCCTAAGCCGGGAGCGAATGTAACCATGCGAACTACTCCTTTCTTAAAACGGGTGCGGCTGCGAGACCGAACGCGTCGATCCCTCAGCCACACCCGTG
>JAGRAN010000087.1 GCA_020434585.1 Bdellovibrionales bacterium | reverse complement strand
GAAGCTTGAGACGCCATCATATCGTGGCTTGCCGTCAACATACAATTTGTAGTCGGCGGCAATAGAAAACTCTCGAAACTGCTCGGACCCGCTCTCTGCGAAGTTAAGCAGGAATTCGTCGAACATTTCCTTCCAGGCTTCAGCGTGAAGCTGCGCTGTGGCTGTTAACACCCCGTCCAAATCAAACAACGCGGCATCGAAATTTTCCTTCGAGACTTCTGGCTTCATGTTTTTATGTTTGGTTATTTGTTCGTCAGGCGTCAATTCTAGACAATAGAGTAAATATTAATCAACGATTAGTATCAATTTGGCGAGCGAGAGCGATATTTGGACAGTCAGTACAGCTAGGAGGCCGCTGCGAGCCTGCAGTCTTCTGAGCTGATGCGCAAATAATTGGTAAAGGCTGTAGTCCACTCGTCTGTCGACAGCAGTAGCGTGTCGTATTCACCCAGCATTCGTGGAAACGCCCGTTTAATATCGTCAATAATAGACTGGTAGTATTCGAAACTGCCGGCCATGAGCTCGAGCTCTACTGACCAGAGGTTCCTTAAGTAAAACTGGAGTTCCGGAATGCGGCAGATGTGCTCATAGAATCGTTGGTGCTCCGCTTCAGTGAACCCGTTTAGTTTAAAAACGGCTTTGTAAAAATCGTAGCCAAGCTTCTTGTGATCTACTCCAATTCTGTATTGGACAATAATCCCGCGTTCTTCGAGCAGCTGCATTTTGCGTCGGGTAATCGCCGGACTTGCGCCGACGTTTTTTGCTAAGTGATTAACGGGAATGCGGGCGTTCTGTATTAGTTCGGCGAGAATCAAGTAGTCCACATCGTCAAGTTTGCTTTCCACCGTATCGGCGCTGGTGTGATGTTTAGGTTCAACGATTTGTCGGGTGAGATACATCTTTGGAAACTGTATGATCTCGATGATTTCATTTCCGTGAATATCGACGATGCTCCTCGGGAAATTTAAGTTCAGGCCGTTAACGATTTCTACGAGCTCGAGCTTGCTCTTGTAGAAAACGCCAAAGAGCATATCCCAACTACCGGAGCTCTGTCCGATCCAGTAAACGCGACCGATGCTGTAAAGATGGTCAAGCAGGCGCTGCCGATCCTCGGGAACATTGCGAAGTTTAAGTTTGAATTTGTATGGATAGAAACCCATCTTGCTCGCATTGAAAATAGCGTTGAATCCAGTCAACACCTTCAAGTCTTGCAAGCGTTTGATTCTGTACTCGATGGTTTGGCGGGAGCGGCCGAGCTTTTCCGTCAGTTGCGCGGTACTTTGGCGACAATTCTTGTCGAGCTCAAACAAAATTTGCCGATCAAAATCATCAATCTCTGATGCAAAATTATTGTCACTTTCCGCCACAACTACTTTCTCACTCTGGCTTATGCCGGGGAATTGGCTTAGCGGTCTTACGTTGACGGCTCGGCAATTCATCAGTTTGGCCAGATTCAAAACTGACTCTGGCTTATTCGCCAAGCATCGAGGCCAATTGCCGAAAAAATTGCCAAGTCCATCGATAAATAGCGCTTGGCAAAACTAACGCCGTGATGAAAAAAACACAATATTTGCCAAGAAGATAATTTAATTTTTTTCTGTGACAATTATGGATGCTTATCCGAGTGAACCTTGGCGCACTCTTGGCAATCTAGTTAAGTAATCGAAACAACACATATAAAATATCCTCCGAGTGGTTCTAGTCAAATTGCTTTCCTAGGTAATTAGCAAATAATTCTTGCAAAGATGCCAATTGGCTCGGAACGCAAGAACCCCGTTCGATCGAGCTATTTTGCTTATGCTCGTTCGAATTATCCCCGTGAAGATGTGAGCAAATAGGCCGCTCCAGAGTGTTTCTCAGAAAGGCTCTGGAAGTCGGCGCGTACTGCGGAAGGTTATCACATCCACAATTCGTCCCCGTCTTTCAGAACGTTGGAGGATCGCGCGGCGATCCCATCCTGCTTCGTGGTCCTCGAAAGGAAAGAACCGTGCCTAACATCGTCGTCGTCGGCGCCGGACCTGTCGGTCTGGCAAGCGCGCTGCACTTGCAGTCGCTAGGTTACCAGGTCCATGTGATTGCCCAAAGCCTGCCTGGCGAGGGGATCACGGGGGACCTTGCAGCGGGGATCGGCTGTATCTTTAAGCCGAGCTCAGAGCTGATTCGCAGGTTCGTCATCGAGTCGTATCCGCATTCTATGCGGTTGGCGGCTGATTCACACTTCTCTGCCGTGGCTGAGACTCAGCTATTGGTCGTCAAGACCGGAACTGAGTCTGACTACAGCTCGGTTGTCTACGACTACGAGGAGGTCAGCGAAACTCACGCGAGGTATCGAACTTTCGCGTTCGATCCTGCCGCGTGGGGGGCGCAGCGACTGGACCAGCTGATCCGCGGAGGATGTCGTGTCGAAAAGCGGCCGATATCTGCGGCGGAAGTCGATGCCGTGCTTTCCGGCGTTGGCATCGCTGGCTACGATTACACGATCGTTGCCGCGGGTCTTGCAGCGAGGGACCTTCGCCCCGACTTTGGTCTTTACCCGGTGCGCGGAGTTCTCGTGCACTTCCCCGAGTCATCGGACAAGCGCTCGTATATGGACGAGGGGAGTGCGCGTTACGTAATCTCCCGTCCGAACGGAGTGGTCGCCGGTGGAACCTTCGATGAGCATGTCGGCACCTGCAGCGAGTCGGAAGAACTACAGCTCGGGGCGGAGATTGTGTCCGCATGCAACTCTGCTTTCGGGACGAGCCTGAGATTCGACGAACGGGTTCGAGTTACTGCCGGATTTCGACCAGCGGTGACGAAGGACGCGATCATGGAGTTCGGCGCTCGCGTGGCCTGGCTCGACGGATTCGGTGGACAAGGCTGGGTGCCCTGGGCTGCCGTTACGAGGCAGGTCGGGGAGCAGGTCGCGGCACTATTGTGACGCGGCGCTGAGGTTCGTCGTTGATGTTGTGAATGGTACGCGCCGCTTCGCAGCAATTTTCTCATTCGTAAATCTGCCAAAGAAGAAACTCCCCTTGTTTCAGGCTGTATTTTGGGGAAGCATCGACACTTGCCCCGGCGCATCAAAAACTTAGTGACCGACTGGGTTAATAGTCATACTCTAATATTAGGGGATTAGGCGACTTGCACACAGGGGCATGCAGCTTAAGACGGTTTTATGGACACGATTTTTCGTGATGTCTTTTCTGAGCTAACAGCCGAGCTGGGAAAACCGGAAGTAATGGTCCTACTTGGGCCGCGGCAAGTTGGCAAAACCACCTTACTACGATCGCTGGAAAAGTATGTTGCCGGGCTCGGGGCAAAGACGTTGTTTTTTGACTTGGAACAGCCGAGCGACCTGCGAACGCTAAGTGGAGATGAAGCAGACGTAATCGCGATGCTGATCAATGACGCAGACTACGTTTTCATTGATGAGTTCTACTATCTCAAAAATGCGGGTCACATCTTTAAAGCAGTTTACGATAAATGCTGCTTCCAGGATAAAAAAGTTAAAATTATTGTCAGCGGATCGTCATCAGTCGAAATTCACCGGCATCTGCAGGATGGGCAAAGTCTAGCTGGACGGCATATGGTCTTTCGCGTCTTTCCGTTGAGTTATTCGGAGTTTTTATCCGGACACGGAGATGCTGCACTCTTTGATCGCTTTTTGACTTATGGCGGCATGCCGGGGTTGGCTTTGGAGGATGATTCAGGTCGAAAGCAAAATCTTCTACAAAACTACGTTACGGCTTATCTTCTATCCGATGTTCGCGGAATGGTAGAAACGGCGCAACTGCAAGATTTTAACAAGGTACTGTACGCGATTGCGGATGATCAGGGAGCATTGATAAACTCTGCGTCACTAGCCGAACAATTAAACATCCCCGAACACACCGTCGAGCAATCGCTTTCGGTGATGCAGCAGACGCACTCGATTTATGAACTAAACAGCTACCGGCCGCGCAGAGTCACCGAGCTGCGGCATTATCGGAAGTGCTATTTGTATGATCTGGGTATTCGCAACAGCATTTTAAAGGATTTTCGCCTCCCATCGCTACGCCACGATGCCAGGCGGATTTATGAAAGCTTTGTTGTGCTTTCGCTAGTGCCGCGTCTTGCGCCAAATATTGAACTGCGCTTTTGGCAGGTCAGCAAAGGAGAGCGAGTAGATTTTGTTTTGTTGATTGATCGAGAGCCGATACCAATCGTGCTTGATTTGGATCTAAAGGCTGGGGCAATACATCATGGGTTCACAGCGTTTCGTCGTGACTGTACCGAATTACGGCGGACGCTAACAATTACGCGACACCCGTTTGAGACGATTATGCAAGATGGTGTGTCTCACGAGTTTGTTTCGCTGAAGGACGTTTCGTCGATCCTTCCGATGCCTGCGAGTTCAATATTCGAACCGCCTGAGTCGCCGCTGAAGCGCAGCGGAGTGGCTATTTAAGGGCTGCCGTTCGCTGGATAAACATCCTACCGGTTTCTACGTAAGTTGCAGCGGACTCGCGCAACCCAGCTACGGCAGCATCGTCGAGCTGACGAATAACTTTGCCGGGGCTGCCGACTACGAGACTGCGCGGTGGGATTTTTGCACCCTCGAGAATAAGTGAGTTAGCGCCGATTACGCACTCTTCGCCAATCTCTGCCTCGTCTAAGATAGTCGCTCCCATACCGACAAGGCTTCTGTCTCCAACGGTGCAGCCGTGAACGATTGCGCGATGTCCGATGGTGACTTCTTCGCCAACAATTGTTGGGGCCCTGCCGTGTGAAGTGTGCAGAAGGGCATGTTCCTGGATGTTTGTTTTCGAGCCTACTTTAATTTGCAGTATGTCGCCTCGAAGCACTGCCCCGAAAAATACGGAGACGTTATCGCCGAGGATCGCGTCACCAATCACCCAAGCGTTAGGAGCGATAAACACATCTTTTCCAAGCTGCGGCTCAATGCCATTTAGGTCGAGAATCATTGGGCTACATGCTTCTTCGCACTGCTTCGATTACTTCTTCCGCTTTGGGTGCCATTTCTGCTTCGATGCTTGTTGCATAGGGGTAGGGGAAATCTTTTCCGGACAGCACTCGTATCGGAGCGTCTAAAAAGTCGAAAGCTTCGACCTGAAGTCGATGCGCAATCCATGTGCCAACGCTGGCCTGGGGCCATGCCTCCTGCACGACGACAGCACGGTTAGTCTTTTTGAGCGACTGAATCAGTGTCATTTCGTCAAGAGGGCGAATCGTCATCACGTCGATCACCTCCGCCTGAACCCCGCTTTCCGCGAGCTGTTCGGCAGCAGTCAGACACAGCGGGACGGTTTTGCCCCAGCAGATTAATGTCACGTCAGCACCGGGCCGCTTGATGTCGCATTGCCCGAGAGGGATCACAAGCTCGCCTTCGGGGACGTGAGAGCGGATACCGTACATGGCCTCCGATTCCATAAAGACAACCGGATTGTCGTCACGGATAGCACTCTTAAGCAGTCCTTTGGCGTCCTTTGAGTTGCACGGAGCGATTACCTTAAGGCCGGGAACGTGAGAGTAATAGCTTTCAAAACTTTGAGAGTGTTGGGCCGCAAGCTGCATTACTGCTCCGCTCGGTCCGCGAAAAGTTACGGGAACCTTAAATTGACCTGCTGACATATAGCGCATCTTGGCAGCGGAGTTTACGACTTGGTCGATCGCGATCAGAGCAAAGTTCCATGTCATAAATTCTATTACCGGCCGGAGGCCGACCATCGCGGCTCCGACTCCGACACCAGCGAAGCCATTCTCGCTAATCGGCGTGTCGATCACTCGACGCTCGCCGAACTTCTCCAGCAAACCGCGAGAAACTTTGTAAGCACCGTCGTAGTGCCCAACTTCTTCGCCCATCAGAAAGATATTTTCGTCGCGCTCCATTTCTTCGGCAAGCGCTTCGTTTAGAGCTTCTCGGATGCTGAGGTTTCTGTCAGACACGGCTGCTGTGCTCCACTAAACGTAAGTATAGTCGCCGACTGTTGAGGGGTCAGGTAAAGGAGACTCGTGCGCGAAACGCACCGCCTCAGCCACCTCGTCCTCGACACTGGAGCGAAGGCCTTCGAGCTTCGCTTTAAGTTCCGGATAGTCACGTTCTATGTGCTGCTCAAGAACCATGATCGGATCTTTCTCGTTCTGCCAATCTTTGACTTCTTGCTTTGTCCTGTATTTGGCTGGGTCGGCCATTGAGTGCCCGCGGTAGCGGTAAGTTTTGTATTCGAGAAGTGTTGGTTCCGACGTTTCGCGGGCGTGGTCAATCGCTTCTTTGGCGTGTTTATGGCAATCGAACACGTCAAATCCTTCAACTGTTTTTCTACGCATAGGATAACCTAGTGCGCGGATCGAAGCTTCAGTTGTTCCCATCGAACGCCAGATGGGAGTTCCCATCGAATAAAGGTTGTTTTCGATTATATAAACTACCGGGAGCTTCCAGGTAGATGCGAGACACATGCCTTCGTGAAACGGGCCAATGTTCACTGCTCCGTCACCCAAAAAACAAACAGTCACACGTTTATCGTTTCGATACTTAGATGCGAAAGCTGTTCCAGCTGCAAGCGGCACGTGTGCGCCAACAATGCCATGGCCACCGAGAAAGTTTTTCTCGGCATCGAAAAAGTGCATTGAACCACCGCGGCCTTTGCTGCATCCGGTTGCTTTGCCAAACAACTCGGCCATTCCTGCATTCGCGCTTCCACCGCGAGCCAAGTAGTGCCCATGGTCGCGGTAAGCCGAGACGACATAGTCATCCTTTTCGGTCGCTTCGATGACGCCTGTGCCAACAGCTTCCTGGCCGATATAGAGGTGAAGAAAGCCGCCGATTTTACGTTCGGTGTATGCCCGTGCGGCCTCTTCCTCGAAGCGCCGCATGAGAAACATCAGGCGGTACCATTTTAGTACGGTCAACTGGTCCATATAACTAAATTTTTCCTAGCCGCTGAAGCATCAGCATAGTCTACGGAAGCAGTAAAGAAACACAAATTTCTACTTGTCTCAAGCTGATAAGGGAGGAGGGGCGCAAAGCACCAGCTCCCTACAATGCTAGTAGGAATAAAAGAGAAGAAAGGATGGGCCCTACCCCGCGAGCTACTGTATTAACATTGAACCTGGTTCATCCAGGTGGGTACCACAGCTGAAAGCTTTAAGCTCCAGCCTTAGTCCCTTTCGAAGTCCGCTAGTTAGTGCGGCATGTCGGCCGGGTCCAGAGGCGGTTCCCGTTAATTTTGCTATCGGTTCAAGTTTTCGATCAGTTAGACTCGATAGCCAGTAGAGCCCTTCTATAATATACATCGTCAGAATATTGCTTGTCCAACAGCAGTTTGTGTTGGCACACTGTACGTAAGAAAAATTTTGTTGCGAATAAATTTTGTCTTTTGATTTGGTACCTATCTTGCTTGGTAGTGTACTTTTCTGGTGCCTTCAGTGTCTTACGCAAGACTGTTTGCAGTTGATCCAAGCTTAACGGCTTCAGGTTGGGCTGTTTTTTCCCTAAAAAACTGCATGCCTCAAGCCTGGGGAGTTGTTTCGCCTCCTGGTCCCGGTCACGCGCTTGAGTACCGCCTAGCAGTGCTGCAAGAAAGCGTGGCAGATATTTTCGGTAACTTTTCTCTTGACGAAAGTGATATTTTGGTGTGCGAGGGTCCCGCTCCTCTCGTTAAAAACCCGATAAGTTCTTTGAAGGTGGAGCGGGTGCGCAGCATCTTTGAAGCAGTTGCGCGGACCCGTGGAGTGACGGTGCCCGGCAGGCTTAACCCTCGTACTGTCCAGACTGAACTACTTGGGATGCGCGGCAAGCAGCTTGAGCGCAAAGACGTGAAAGCCTGGGCGCGAGAAGTTGCCGCTAGACTTTATGGAGACTTAATTTCCCAGGAAAAAAAACTCTCACAGGATATCGTCGATGCACTACTGATCGGAAGCCTGGCGGTTGCTCGAGTTAATTTTGCCCTGCGATCAAGCATCGCACTCGCCGATGCCTTTACTGAAAAAGGCGGCTCGAATAGTTCTCGTGGCAATGTTCGCGGCCGAATCCGCTGGAGCGAAGCTGACTACAAGCGCGCTCTGAATCAAGACTAAACATGTCTAAGCGGTTGCTGCTTTGCTTTTTATTGGCTTGCTTAGTTGCGGCAGATGTCTCGGCTGAGTCCAGGCGCTCGAATGCGCCAGAGTTTCGCGTCTGCACTCAGAATCTTAATAGAGCTGAAAGTAGACCGCCTGGGGCGCGTCGCGGAAAGTCGGGCGGTAATGAGAAAGTAGATGAATTAATTATTCGGTTTCGTGAAGCACGGTGTGACGTAATCGCGCTGCAGGAAGTAGTTGGCGCTGACAAAGATACAGCCTTGCAGAATTTGGAGCGCATCGCAGAACGTCTGAACCGGGCCAGCGGTGAGAGCTATCGAGCTTATGTAGGAGACTCCCATGACAACTACATTCGCAACGGGTTTTTAGTAAAACTAGGGGCCGTTGAAGTTACTGAGTTGAAGTCTCATTCGCTATATCGTCTTCCCAAGCTGCAGCCCCGGGCAAGCTCTCATCATTTTTCACGTGGACCCCTTGAGCTGAGATTAATAGTCCGCGGTGTGGATGGCGCTCCAAGCCGCGAGGCTGCGGTGATAGCGGTGCATTTCAAGTCGAAAGCAAGAGCCTGGAAAGATCCAACAGCCACCGAGTTCGAAGCGATGCGCATGGAAATGGCTGAGGCAGTCAGAGAATTGGCGAATGAATCGCGAAAAGAACTGCCTTCAACTGGACTCGTGGTAATCGCAGGCGACTTTAATACACGAGACGATAGCGCCGCGATGGAGGTTTTAAGCGGAGCGAGAGAACTGAACGATTTTCGGCAGCCTAACAAGTGCGCAGTATCGAAAAGCTTGGGGGCTGAGTGTTCTTCCACCGCAGGGCTGCATACTAGCTCGATCCAGCCAGCCTTTTCCTATGACAGCGATTTGGCCGGAATTCGTGTCGGTAGTTATCGTTACAAGAAGCAGCTCGAACTGATTGACAATATTTTGGTGTTTAAGGACCAGCTGTGGATGCTCAGGCGGGGAGGCGATTTCGTTGGCGGCGCAACTGGAACATTTAGAAAAGGCAGTGATCACAAACTACTGTGGGTCGAGATAAACTGGTAGACGTGTTGAAGCGCTGTGTAGAATGATGGTATATCAGGCTGAAAAACCGAATTATTTACTTATTAATTATCTTTGCCTCTTATTAGGGCTTCCGGACTAAGAATGTGGATTAGAGCTTCTGCCGACCTGAGCGAGAATGTTTTTCAGCTCACAACCCCCGTATCCAGCCACGCGTTTGTATCGGGTTCCGCACCAACCATCATCGACACAAGTATTTGTGCGGTTCAGGAACGACTGCTCGAAGAGATTGATCAGCGCCTAACCGAAGGAGAAGGTCTTTCGCAGATTCTACTGACCGACGCATTGCCGACGACTGTAGGTTGTTTGCCATTTCTCCGGCAGGTTTATCCTGATGCAAAAATGTTTGCATCGCCCGGAGTGGCAGAGCGTCTGAACGACGACGATTATTGTATGTCTTTATTAAAAGACAACTTAGATTACGCTGAAGCGTTTGGTGTCGAGATAGATGCAGACCCAGCAGAATGGAAGCGCGCCTTGACCGTTGATCAGATCGTGAGAGACGGTGATACGATCGCATTCGATGATGGCACCGAAATAAAAGTTATCGGTTGTCCGGGATTTTCCGATGACGGACTAGCATTTTTGATTTGCCCCGACGGTGTTCTGGCTCCGGGCGAAGCTGGCGGTGCTTATGGTGGGCGCGGCAAGGTTCTGCCCAGTTTTGCGGGAGGATATCAGCAGTATATCGAAAGTATCGATAAACTTGCTGGGTTGGATATTAATGCGATTTCTCTTCCTCATACCGGCGCAGTTACCGGAGAGCTTGCGATGCGGTATTTAACGCAGCTGCGCGAAGAGTGTGCGAAGCTTCGAGAGCGCATTCAGGAGCACCTGAGCAACGGAATTATAGTCGAAGAAGTCTGTGATTTACTTGTGCCTGAGTTGTTGAGTGAAGGCTTAGCTCCCGGTGGACCTTTTACTAATATTGTTAAAAACACTGTACGGGGCATGGTCGCGGTTATAGCAGAGAACAAATAGCGGCTCTGTCTCGATTACTGCAACCGCCGCCAATTCGGAGTGTCTCAGGAATAGATGAAGTTTCCCCTGATACTTAAGACCCTCGGCTCGCTCACGATCCTCATCTCATTTGCGCTGCTCGTCCCCCTAGCGACTAGCCTTTATTACCAAGGGCCAGATGTGAGCGTCTTCTGTTACTCTGCGGCAGGGTGCTTTAGTGCCGGTGTCTTAATGTATCTCTGCTTTCGGAAAGCCGAGGGGCAGCTTAGGAACCGTGACGCCCTGCTTCTAGTAAGTCTCGGCTGGGTTGGGATGACTGTCGTCGGAAGTATTCCGTATATGATTTACGGGGGGCCGTTTACTTCCTTTATTGACGCTTGGTTCGAATCTTCTTCTGGGTTTACCACGACAGGAGCTTCGATCGTCAGCGACATCGAATCGCTTCCGCATGGCGTATTGATATGGCGGTCCTTTACGCAGTACTTGGGGGGCATGGGAATCATTGTGCTGTCAGTGGCTATTTTGCCATTGATCGGTGTAGGCGGCATGGAACTGTACCGAGCGGAAGTCCCGGGCCCTACTAGTGAAAAAATTTCGGCGAGGGTTGGCGAGACGGCGAGAATCCTATGGATTGTCTACTTAGCGTTTGGGACGATCGAAACAATCTTACTCTATCTCAGTGGCATGACTCTGTTTGATGCAGTTAATCATTCGATGACGACGATGTCGACCGGCGGCTTTTCCACCAAGAACGCGAGCGTAGCAGGCTTCAATAGTGTGTTAATCGATTGGATAATTACGCTGTTCATGTTCTTTGGGGGATTGAACTTCCTGCTCCATTACCGCTTTTTCGTGCGCCGCGATCCAGGTGCGCTGGGAGACTGGGAGCTGAAACATTTTACGCTGCTAGTGCTTTCCTCAATTCTCCTCCTAACGGTATACGTATGGGGCTCCAGTTACCCAACCTTTCCCGAGGCGCTGCGGTATGCGTCCTTTCAAGCGGTTTCGATTGTTACTACGACTGGGTTCGCAACTGCGGACTACGTATTGTGGGGCCCGTTTGCCCATTCTTTGCTGCTGGTCCTGATGATTATCGGCGGCTGTGCTGGGTCGACTGCGGGTGGCATTAAATGCGTGCGCGCCGCAGTCTTGTTGAAACAGGGTTATCGCGAGCTGTACTTAACCATTCACCGCAAGGCCGTGTTCCCACTAAAGTTGGGTGGAATGACGGTTCCCGCCAACGTTATTAGCGCTATCTTCGGCTTCTTTTTTCTCTATATCTTCATCCTGGTTCTGACAGGCTTTTTTATCACTGCTTCTGGCGTGGACATGGTTACGGCATTCTCGGGTGTAATCTCTTCGTTATCCAATATCGGCCCGGGTCTTGGTGAAGTCGGTCCAGCCTTGAATTACAGCGGACTGCCCGCGTTAGCCAAAGTTCTGCTCTCTGCGTGCATGATCATTGGGCGATTGGAAATTTTCACGATCCTGGTTTTGTTTACCAGTGAGTTCTGGGAAACCTAGAGTCGTCGCGGACTAAACTTTAAGGTGAAGAGAGCGGAGCGCCGTGAGAAGTCGAGTCGGTCTTGGGCAATAGAGGTATGACGGCGCCCCGCAGTTGGAAAATTTTTATTTAAAGACAGCCGATACATTTCCGCCGGAGCCGGAGCTGACAGGGTTTTGCCTCAGCCCATAGTTTGCTCCGCCGCAGCCTGTCGAGTAATTGAGCTGGCAGAAGTCTTCGCATACTTGCCAGCACGCAACCGCCCCAGCCGTAAAGACATCACCAGTCACTCCGTTTGGGCATCGGTAATGGCAAACGTCAGTTTGAAAATTTAAGGTAGGTGGAGGAACGATCGCTTCAGCCAATAGGTCGAAAAAATCATCTGATAAAACTTCGTCAGCAAATGTTTGACTAGGTAGGCACAGCCCCAGGCAGGCCAGTAGTAAAAACTTAGATCTCTTCATGGGTAACCTCAAATCTTCGTAATCAACCTTTCTCGGGCCGAGCATTGCTTTGCCGCCCTCACGTGTCTTTATTACCTACGCCGAACCAACTGTTGCATTAATTTGCATAATTTATGCAAATTAAGTGTTAGTTTAGGTGGTGAACTCTAAAGTATCTAGTAAATAAATAATTATTTCAGTATAATAGGACTACTGCCGCAGAAGCAACAGTTTGTGGAAATAATGCACGATAGTAATAAATGCCTTTAGCGCCGAATGAGCAGAGCAACCAAAATATAAAGCGGATGCTGCGTCCGATTGTGCGGCACTGCATTCGAGGATCAAGCAAGATTCAAAACCTAATCAAGCTGTTGAAGGAAGTTTACGTCGAGGTTGCGGTCGAGGAGCTAGTAAACAGCGGAGAAAAGGTTACTTTAAGCAGAATCAGTGTAATGACCGGAGTGCAGCGCGTGGATGCGAAGAAGATCTACCGAGATGACGAATCATTGGGCCCTGTGATCGGGGATGTTGCCAGTAGGGTCATTGGCCAGTGGAGCGCCGACAAACATTTCCTGACAAAAGACGGCAAACCTAAGGTCTTAACCTATGAAGGTCGCGACAGCGAGTTTGAAGTGCTTGTAGCTAAAATCTCGAAAAATCTTGGCCCGGCTGCCGTATTGTTTGAACTGGAGCGGGTAGGTGCGGTGCAAAAGACTCGAGGAGGACTGCGGCTCGAAGTAGTGTCGCAAAAGCTGGGACGACACCGTGCGTATGTGTCTAGGCTTCTCGGGAAGAGTGTAGAAGCGCTTATGACCGCCTCTTATGAGAATGGACTGTCGAACCAGGCGGATGTTCCGCATCTGCATATACAGACGGAGTATGACAATGTTTTTGTCGAGGATTTACCGAAAATTCAGGAGTGGATAAAGCGAGAAGGTCGACGCTTCCACAAGCGAGCCAGGGATTACATCTCGAAATTCGATCAGGATATAAACCGTAAGGTTGGTAAACCGGCTGGCGCCAGAGTACTCCTAGGTGCTTTTGGCTACTGCACGCCGGGCAGTGCTGCCGGGGAGAAGGAGGTTGATGATCTATCCGAATCTGATCGAATCTGAAGAAAATTCGACTCATCCTGAAGCATTATGCGCAGTTTTACTGACTAGATTAAAGAGATGGTGTAGGGGGAGTAATGGTGTCAAAATCTAGTAAAATTCGTAATCAGCGCGGTGCCGTGGCACTTGAGTATGCTGTATGCACAGCCGTGCTTGCCTTAGCGCTCACATCTTCGATCTCCCAAATGTCGTACTCTATTTCGAGCGCTTTCGTGCAGGCTGGTGATGGAATGCAAATTGTCGAAGTGTCGGCCTTTTCCAGTGGCGAAGGATCTGACTCTCAGCGAGCCGACAGTGCTAAATCAGAAACCGCTCCTCACTATGGCGGAGGTACTACGGAAGAGCGGGATTCAGTAGACATGGTCACAACGGGTGAATCGAATTCTGGGTCGAACGACTCAGGCGGAGGTCAGCCCACAGCGCAGAACCCCAATCTGCCCACTTTCTACTAGTAGGGCTGCGTACAATAAAAAAGGCGATGAAGTAAAACTCCATCGCCTTAACAAGCTGTGCTTAAAACTCTTATCGTGAATAGAATTCAACTACCAGTGGAATATCACACTGAACAGGGACTTCTTCGCGGGCAGGGATTTTCACTAACCTTCCGGCGAAATTTGCCTTGTTTAATTCAATGTAAGCCGGAACGACTGCAGTTTGCAGCGCTTCCTGCACGCAGGGAATTGCGCGGCTTTTTTCTTTAACGCTGACAACGTCAGAAACAGCAACGCGGTAGCTTGGTAAATCGATTTTTTTATCGTTAACGGTGACATGACCATGCCGCACAAGTTGGCGTGCAGAATAGATCGTCGGGGTCAGACCGGCTCTAAGTACCACCGCATCGAGGCGAGACTCGAGCAATGCAATCAGATTTTCTCCGGTGTTGCCTTTAAGCTGCTTGGCGCTTTTGTAGTAGTTGCGCAGCTGGCGTTCGTTAACGTTGTATTGAGATTTTAACTTTTGCTTTTCCAGCAGCTGCTTACCGTAATCGGAAAGCGCTCTACGCCGCCGCCCGCCGTGCTGTCCGGGAGGAAGGGGCTTGTGGATCATTACTTTGACTGCCTTGGGCGTGAGGGGTACGCCAAGACGCCTGGAGAGTTTAACTCTTGGGCCAGTGTAGTTCATTTTAATTTCACCTACATACTTACGTAAAACACAGTCGAATCGTCTTTAATTGGACCTCCCTGGTCCAGCAGAACACGCTGAGCACGGTGCTCAGAGGATTCGAGCGCGCAAGTCTACAAGTTATTGGGTATTTCAGCAAACCCTATGGGATTGCTCCGATTAGTCTGAAGGCACTGCCGTAATCGAGTGTAATTGCGCCTACTTATCGGAGGGTATCCTGTTTCCTGAGGCTGATGCCGATAGACTTGATGTTCGAATTTCGAATGTGATGTGGAGCTTTCTTAGGGAGCGCCGTTGGCGCTTCGGATGTGCAGATACGTGCGCAGACAGGGAAAGAAACGATGCAAAGGCCCGAAGCTAGAATCATGCTCGTCGACGACGAGAGAACTTCTCTCACTCTCATGAAAGAGACGCTGCACGCCATTGGCTTTACCAAGATAGTCGAATATTCGGACCCTAACGAGGCGCTCGAGAGAATTCATCGGGGTGATGTCGATATTATTATTGCCGATTTGCACATGCCGGGAATGACGGGATTGGAGCTGTTTAATGCTTCGCAGCAGCTAGGTAGAGAGATCCCATTTATTATTGTTTCGGGCGATTCAACTAAGTCGAATGTTATACGGGCCATTGAGGCGGGGGTCTGCAACTATATTGTTAAGCCCGTAAACCGGGATTCACT
>JAGRAN010000086.1 GCA_020434585.1 Bdellovibrionales bacterium | reverse complement strand
AAAAAGTACTTTCACCTGTCTACCTCAACCGTGATTCACCCGGACCTAGTGTATTTCTGTTCGGGCCAAAAATGGCACCTTTTGGATCTTCGAACTGGTCGGCTACTCTAGCTATACTTCGAGCTGCTTCGTCGATTGACTTGGATATTGTCGTTGCCTCTGCGGCAAACACATCGGCGGTGTTTCTCAGCGCTTTTGCGATTACAACTACCTCGTCATCGACACGGTTAATTGCGTCGCGTAGGTCTTTCAACGTTAGCTCGACTTCAGCGGTAACTTTGTTCAAGTCATTCTCAGCGCTGTTCCCAACAGTTGTCCAGGATTTACTCAATTTGCTGAGCTCAACGGACATCTCAGACAAGTTCGAGACAAGCTCAGTTATTGCCTTGTCGTTTTTCGCCAAAGTATTGGAGAAAGCTTCGATATTCTTTAGAGTGTTCGTTACGGACTCGCGATTGTCTTCTGAAAGAAATGTGTTCGCGCGCTGAGCAACCTGGCCGATTTCCTCAATCAGACGAGGAATCGAGTCAGCAATCGCTTCTAATTCAGTTTGTCCCTCGGGGATGATTGGCAGACCTAACGGCGACTTGCGATCGATCGTCTTAAGGAGCTGGGCCTCCTGTGTCGATTCTGTCAGGTCAACCCACGCAAGACCTGTCAGCAGATTTCGTCGGATTACGGCTTTACTGTCGGTTTTTACGGGCGTCGTTGCGTCGAGAGAAAGAATTACTTCAAGCTGCTCAATATTGTCCTTTGAAATTGCAACACTTTCGACGGACCCGACCTTAATTCCGCGCATTGTCACCCACCCGTCGACCTGCAGTCCGGAGAGGCTCTGCTTTTCGAAGTAGACGACATATTCGTCGGCGTCCTTACTTAGCCCATCGTCCGACAGCCACAGGATGGCTGCAATTACTGCCAACGTAAGCAGCACTACCACTAAACCAACAACGGCGTATTTCGCTTCAGATTCCATCGAGCCTAACTTGCCAATCGCGAAGAAAAGTAATCATTAATCCAGGGATGGTCGACACCGCGAATTTCCTCCAAGCTGCCCTTCGCCAACAGCTTGCCGTCCCCTAGAACTATTATCTCGTCAGCAACGCTGGTAATTGAATCGAGATCGTGCGTCACCATGAAAACTGTAATGCCAAGGCTATCGCATAAGGTGCGAACGAGCGAGTCAAACCGACGAGCATTAATCGGATCCAAACCTGAAGTCGGCTCGTCAAGAAAGAGAATTTCCGGCTCAAGCGCCAATGCTCGGGCTAGGGCAACCCTTTTAGTCATACCGCCGGACAATTCGCTCGGCATTTTCCGTGCGGTTGACTGCTTTAAGCCGCTCATCGCAAGCCGCAATTGAACAATTGCACAAATTAATTCTTCGGGAATACTTGTCTGCTCTCTCAGCGGCGCAGCAATGTTCTCGCCGACAGTCAGTGAGGAAAATAATGCGCCGTTTTGAAACAGCACACCAATTCTGTTGCGAAGCTTTCGCAGTTGATCATCCGAACTCTTCCAAACATCCTGACCGAGCAGGCGAATGCGGCCGGATGTTGGCCGGAGCAGCCCGATTATTTCTTTGAGCAAAACTGACTTCCCACTTCCGCTGCCCCCGATTAAGGCAACTAATTGTCCGCCTTCGACCGAGAAGGTTACGCCCTTATGCACCTCTTGCGAGCCGAAGCGTGTCTTGATGTCCTGAATTTCAATAACCGGCGGCATTAAATTCCAAGCTCCACGAAAATAATGGCGAACGCTGCGTTAAGTAAGATTACGGAAACAATGCTCTGTACTACGGTTGACGTTGTGCTTAGCCCTAGGCTAGTCGCATTTCTTTCGATCGAAAGTCCCATCTTGCAGCCAATAACTGCAATGAACGCAGCGAACACCGGTGCCTTAATAAGGCCTACCAACAATGAACGAACGGGAAGAACCTGATTTAAACGATCGATAAATGTAACCGAGGTAATGCCAAGCCGAAGATCTGCAATAATCATTGCACCGAAAATCCCGACAACATCTCCGACAAACACCAGCAGCGGCATTGCTATTATCAGCGCAAGCATCCTAGGCACAACCAACACTTGCATCGGCGAAAGGCCCAGCGACTCCAACGCATCGATTTCGTCGTTGAGCTTCATTGCGCCGATTTGAGCCGTGAAAGCAGAGCCAGACCGTCCGGCGACGATGATCGCGACAATTATTGGTGAAAGCTCGCGGCACATCGCGAGCGCCGCAGCATCGACAATAAACAGGTTAGCCCCATACTTTTCACTTTGGATCGAGAACAGATACGCAACCACGATCCCAATTAAAAATGTAACAAGTGCTGCAATCGGCACAGCATCCACGCATACGCGCTCAAGCTGCACAACTGACTCACGAAATCGAATTAGTCGGGGATTAACAAAAATTTTGAGCCAAACAAGCGATGTCTGACCAATAAACGCCAGAAGTTCTTTGCATTTTGCCAATGCATTAATTGTACCGATGCCAGCGCGCTCAAGGAGTCCGAAGTGTTTGGGAGTTTCGATCGGATCAGGCACCGCAAGGTTTTCGCGAACTAGCTTGGTGATGCTGCTGTGCTCAGGCTTAACGTTGCTCTCAACGACTTGCTCTTCGCTAACACCGGCTTCCCGCAGAACGTGGCGCACCAACATAACGCCGGATGTATCTAGTTCGTCTAGTTCCGAGCCATCGAGAAAAATCCGCTGATTAGGTTTAAAGCGCCATTCCCGAAGAATCACGGGATAAATTTCGTTGATATGGGCCAGACGCCAGCTTCCTCTGAACCGAATGGTAAGCCCCTCACTGCTTTCATGCAGCGAATACCAAGGATTTCCCTCGCTATTAGCTCGAGCTATCGCCCCCACAAATCCATCTCGCTTTCAAACTGGTTTCAAATTGGGTCAGAGCCCAGCAACGGGATATATTTACCACTAGGTGAAAAACCTTCAACGCAATACTGATATATTCCGCTAGTCAGGAATAAGACTACAGCTGAGAGCAGCTGCCTTTTTCTTCCGAGCTTTTTAGTATGTTGTGTTGTAGGCTAAATACCGGTCAACAATCTCCGGGAAAGATAAGTGGACGATAAGGAAGATTCGAATATCCAGGTCAACTCAGTCGAAAATCACGAGCATGATTACGATCGCCCGACCATGCGGAGTTTTATTATCGTTGAGGGATTTAAGTGGGGCGGCGCAGCAATTGCCGTGTACGTAATCGCTTCGTTTGTTTTTGGATTTATCGGGCCGAGTATCAGCCGTTTGTTCGCGTTTTTAAGCTGGTTGTTTTTTGGTGACCAGCCGCCGTCAAACTAGGAAGGGCTTAAAGGAAAGCCAACAGTGTGAAAAGAGAAGTTAGTCCCGCTCCAACTACGATAGTGGCGCTCGTAAAATCTGCAGTAAAATCTCTCATTTTGCTTCTCCGCATTGGAATTTCGCCTCCGCATCTCACCAACATCATCACCCAAACGCAAGCGCAGCTTTGCCAAACGCTGACACTCAATTACTGATATGGCCAGATCTGGACAAAGTGTTACACAAGATATTGGTATTAGTGATTTCAGCTATTTAGGTGTGCAAGTTAAAGGAGGCGCCTAAACACTTATCCCCAGAGGTTGTTGGCCTGCCGGGGCACGAATCGCCAGCACAAAACTGGCTTTATTTCATCATTCTACCTACGTATGTTGTCCAACTATTGGATAATTGAACTATGTTCTCGCTATGTTTGGCTCACTTCTGCTGCCAAGAGCGGCAGTTCCCAGTGAACGCATCACATTCGTGGTCGGTTCAAGTTTAGGCACCTCCCAGTGCCAACAGGCTAGCACACGATCGAATGCCTATTCTGTAATCCATCCACGTAAATTCGCTGACAGTTCCCTACCTGATTACTTCCTGCCCACCCATGTAGGGGCGCAATGCGTACGGAATTTCTACGCTGCCGTCCTGCTGCTGATAGTTCTCTAAGATGGCAACAACTGTTCTGCCAACAGCTAAGCCGGAACCGTTCAGCATATGAACGAAGCGCGGTTTTTCACCGGCGGAGGGGCGATATCTCGTTTTGGTTCGGCGGGCTTGATAGTCCCAAGTGTTTGAGCAACTGCTGATTTCTCGGTAATCGTTCATTCCGGGCAGCCAAACTTCGAGGTCATACGTCTTACAGGCGGCGATTCCCATATCACCGCTTGAGAGAGTTACTCTGCGATACGGCAGTGCTAGCTCTTCGAGAATAGTTTCTGCGTCGCGCGTAAGCTTTTCGAGTTCTTCAAACGATGTTTCCGGAGTCGTGAGTTTAACTAGCTCGACTTTGTTGAACTGATGCAGTCGTATTAAACCGCGCACGTCACGCCCATGGGAGCCAGCTTCCGCACGAAAACACGGGGTGAACGCAGTATAATAAAGCGGCAGGTCTTCAGCGGTGAAGATCTCATCTGCGTGAATATTGCACATCACTACTTCCGATGTAGGAATCAAATAGTGCTGATTCTCCAAGTCAGATGTTTTGAAGGCGTCGTCTTCGAATTTCGGAAGTTGGCCGGAGCCAATCATTGCTTCGCGTCGCACAAGAAGCGGTGGGCACAATTCGATGTAGCCGGCTCGACGATGGCGATCGAGCATGAAATTTATCAGTGCACGCTCCAGGCGCGCGCCATCTCCGCGGTACAGTGCAAACCTAGCACCAGAAATCTTCGCCGCTCGTTCAAAGTCCAAAATACCTAGAGCTTCACCCACATCCCAGTGCGGACGAGGATCGAATGCAAAAGCTCGCTTCTTGCCCCAGGTTTTTTCCTCACGGTTTGCTGATTCATCGCTGCCTACTGGCACAGTCTCGTCAGCGATGTTGGGTATTACCAGTTCGATATCTTGGAGAGCTTGTTCCGTTTCAGCGATCTTGAGGTTGAGTTCCTTCTCGCGTTCGGAGCTCTGCTTAAGCTCGTCCAAAAGTGCGGATGCATCTTCGCCGCTTTTCTTTTTCTGGGCGATCTCGGGGCCGAGCTTATTTTTGTTGGCCCTGATTGATTCGACTTCTTGAAGCATCGACCGGCGGCTGCGCTCAAGTTCGGGGTAGGAGTCAAAGTTCTCCGGAAGGCCGCGGGTTTGAAGCAGTTGCTTGACGGAGTCAAAATCTTCTCGAAGTCGCTTCGGATCGATCATTTTATTGCTGTTCTCTCGTGGAAAGGTACTGTAAACGCCCCATTTCTACACTGCTGCCTTGATATGTTCAATCGCGGGAGGGGTATTCATCTCAGGGTCCAGCAGGACGGCAACGATGTCAATTCGGTGAGGAGGGGGTTTGCGCCTATAGCGGCTTAAATACATGTAAGCAAGCTGGCGGAGTTTGGCTGTTTTGGCTGCTGTGATGTTGTCGAAAACGCTGCGCTGCGCACTGACGCGGCGGCGGGTTTTAACTTCGATAAAAACTAGATCCGGACCATCGTGGGCAACAATATCGATTTCACCCAGCCGGCAGCGCCAGTTTCGGGCGCTTATCTTGAAACCCTTGCGGCGGAGATAGCGGCAGGCGGCGGCTTCCCCCAGACGGCCGAGTTCGGAGGTGTTGGATTTCTTGTTAGACGTGTTCTCGCACACCGGCAAAGGTGCGGCGGTGGACCTGGCTCGGGCCGAGCTGGGCGATTGATTCCCGATGTGCCTGGGTGGGATATCCCTTGTGCTTTTCGAAGTCATATCCCGGATAATACTCGGAGATGCTTTTCATAATTCGGTCGCGAAAAACCTTGGCTAAAATCGACGCCGCAGCAATGTCCACGACAGATGAATCTCCTTTAACTATCGTCTCTTGAGGGATGAAAGTTTCGATCGGCGTATTGCCGTCGATGCGCAGAAAACAGTCCTGCGGCCGCAGCTTGGAGTTTCCTGTTTGCAGCTTACGGTATACTCGTTCCGCAGCGAGCTTCATTGCTAGTTTCGTCGCTTCGCGAATATTGTGGTGCTCGATCCGTCTTGGCCCGACGCAGACGATGCTAAATGCGGCGGATTGCTCAACGATTCGTTCGAAAAGTTTTTCGCGTTTTTTTTCGCTGATTGTTTTTGAATCCGCTATGCCGGCAACGTTCTGATTCTCTGACAGCACCACCGCTGCAGCTGTCACCGGCCCGGCAAGCGGTCCGCGGCCTGCTTCATCGACTCCGACTGTATACAGCGACGATTGTCTGCAAGTATCCATTTTTGGCACGATTTCTTATCAACAAACTCATAAACAAAAGACGGCTGGGACCTTTCAAAAAACCGCATATTGCCATATTCTTATCGCCCAATAGTTCCCGGGAGCGCGAGTTTTTTCCAGTTTGCGCTTTATGAACCTTCGGAGTCAATCAGTGGCGCTAAGTAAAGAAGACATCGAACACATTGCAAAACTTGCTGCGCTGGAGCTCTCGCCAGATGAGTTCAACGCGGCCTTTCAAGAATTGAACGACATCCTCAATTACATTGACCAGCTGCAGGCGGTAGACACTCGCGGTGTTGTAGCCACGTCTCATGTTCACGGCGTGGTCAATGCATTTCGCGACGACGTAATTCGACCATCTTTTTCAAAGGAGCAGGTCACTAAAAATGCGCCGAGCATCGACGAGCGCGGTTTTCGAGTGCCCAAGGTCATTTAGCAGGTATTAAGACTGAGGTAAGAATTAATGAATGAGCTAACGTCGCTGTCTGTCGCCGAAATGCGCTCCGGTCTGCTGTCAAAGCAGTTTTCCTGCGTAGAGTTGGTCGATGCTCACCTTTCCCGCATCGAAGCTACCAACGAGGTCCTAAACAGTTTCATTACAATTTCAAGCGAGCTTGCACGAAGCGCTGCGCAAAACGCCGATAGTGTTATCGCGCAAAGTGGTGAAGAGTCGCCGCCGCTAACCGGAATTCCAGTTGCGGTAAAAGACATGCTAGTCACTGAAGGCATTGAAACCACCTGCGCATCGCAGATTCTGAAGGGATTCATACCGCCTTATCAGTGCACCGCTGTTTCGCGCATGTGCAAACGGGGCGCGGTAATCGTCGGCAAAACGAACCTCGATGAATTTGCTATGGGAGCTTCTAACGAGAACTCTTCATTCGGTCCCGTGAGAAACCCTTGGGACACTAAAAGAGTTCCAGGGGGGTCCAGCGGGGGCTCAGCCGCAGCTGTATCTGCCGGTCAGGCACCGCTCGCTCTCGGAACCGACACTGGTGGCTCAATCAGACAACCAGCTTCCCTAACTGGAATCGTCGGACTGAAACCAACCTACGGTCGAGTAAGTCGCTTTGGCGCTGTTGCATTCGCCTCCTCACTCGACCAAATCGGTCCGTTTGCCCGCTCTGTTGAAGATCTAGCCGTTCTGCTCCAAGCGATCGCAGGCAAAGACGAACGTGACTCAACCTCAGTCGATGAGCCGGTGCCAAATTACTCGGAAGCTATTGCAAAAGGTGAGAACGAAGCGCTGTCAAAGCTTCGGGTCGGTGTCCCAAAAGAGTATTTCATAGACGGCATGGATCCCGCAGTTGAAGATTCTGTCCGTAAATCTTTGGGAGTTCTGGAAAAGCTCGGTGCAACTCTCGTCGATGTAAGCTTGCCGCATACAGAATTGGCAATTCCGACGTACTACATCTTGAACCCGGCAGAAGCCTCATCCAACTTGGCCAGGTACGACGGTGTAAGATACGGCCTGCGAGAACCAGCTGATAGTCTTCAGGAGATGTACGCCCGCACCCGCGCGAAGGGATTTGGTCCTGAAGTGAAGCGTAGAATAATGATCGGGACCTACGTTTTGTCAGCCGGATACTACGACGCGTATTATTTGAAAGCACAGCAAATCCGCACGCTGATCATTAACGACTTTAAAGCCGCGTTTGCCAACGATTGTGACGTAATCGCTGCCCCAGTTTCTCCGAGCACGGCGTTCGCGATCGGAGAGAAGGCGGATTCGCCGCTCCAAATGTACCTTGCTGATGTGTTCACTTGTCCGATCAACCTAGCGGGTCTGCCCGGAATGTCTGTCCCTTGCGGCAGCGACGCAGATGGGCTGCCGATTGGTTTACAGTTTATCGGTAAACCGTTTGACGAATCGACGCTGCTAAGGTGTGGGCACGCATTTTTTAAGCAGAGCAGCTTCGATATTCGCAGCATGGCTCGAAAACAAGCAACAGAGTTTGCAATTTAGGATTTACAGATGTCAGCAAACGAAAAAGCGATTGAAGCAGTTATTGGACTTGAAGTTCATTGTCAGCTCTCAACTGACAGCAAGATTTTTGCTACGTCGAGCACTGCTGCAGGGGAAGTGCCGAACTCCCTTACAGATCCGGTTACGCTGGGGCTTCCGGGATGTTTGCCTGTGTTAAACAAGAAGGTAGTTGAGTACGCAATAAAGCTTGGTTTGGCGACCCACTGCTCGATTCAACGCGAAAGCATATTTGCCAGAAAGCATTACCTATACCCCGATCTGCCGAAAGGCTATCAAATCTCCCAATACGAGAAGCCGATCTGCCTCGGCGGCAACATCACAGTACGACTTAAGGAAGGAATCAAAAACATTGGCATTACCCGCATTCACTTAGAAGAGGATGCAGGCAAAAGTTCGCACGTCGACGGGGAAGCAGTTTCAGTAGTAGATCTCAACCGCGCCGGCGTTCCACTCGTTGAAATAGTATCTGAACCAGACATGCGAACGTCGGAGGAAGCCGGCGCTTACATGCGGCTGCTGCGCCAAACCGTTCGCTATCTCGACATCTCCGACGGCAATATGGAAGAAGGCAGTCTGCGCTGCGATGCCAACGTCTCTGTCCGCTACGAAGGCAGCGAGAAGTTTGGCACGAAAGTCGAAGTAAAAAACATTAACTCCTTTCGCTTCGTAGAGAAGGCAATCGACTACGAAATCGAACGACAAAGCGCGATGCTCAGAAATGGAGAAGAAATTATTCAGGAAACCCGTCTGTGGGACGAGGCAAAAGGCAAAACCCGCAGCATGCGCTCCAAGGAGTTTGCTGAAGACTACCGCTATTTCCCCGATCCTGACTTGCTGCCGCTCATCGTAGACAACGACTGGATTGATTCGGTGAAGAACACACTGCCGGAACTGCCCGATCAGGTGTACCAGCGCTTTAAGTCGATGTACGGTCTAGATGACTACAATGCCGACGTCCTGACGCAAGAAAGTCTCGTCGCCCGATATTACGACCAGGCGGTTTCAGTTCACGGCAACGCAGGAGCCTTGGCCAATTGGATCGGCACAGAGCTGTTCGGCCGACTAAACAAAGAAGGCATGACAATCGAGAACTGCCCGGTCAGCCCTGAGAATTTGGCGGACTTGGTACATCTGATCGGGCAGAACGTCATTTCCGGCAAGATAGCGAAAAAAGTTTTCGATGAAATGTTTTCATCCGGAGCTCGCCCAGCTGCAATTATCGAACAGCAGGGCCTCCAGCAAATAACTGATGAATCGGCAATCATGGCGATTGTGCAGCAGGTGCTCGACGCCAATCCGCAGCAGCTCGAAGCCTACCGCAGCGGCAAAGACAAAATGTTTGGATTCTTCGTCGGTCAGATAATGAAGCTCAGTGAAGGAAAGGCGAACCCGCAAATCGTCAATACTCTGCTGAAGCAGAAGCTCGACGAATAGGGCCTAATTCGAGGTCAGCAGCCAATCGTTTTTCACGCTTTCTGGCTGTTCAATCTCTTCTAAGCCAATTGAACGCTTCAGATCCGCTAGAATCGCTCTGGTTGTTGCCTCTGTGTCGGTCGTCGCCAGCACCGCAATTTCAGCAGCTTCTGCGTCAAGAGTCCGCACAAGCGCAATATCGTCGTATGTTTCCAGAATAAATTTGACCGTGCTGATGTCTTCTTTACTGAGTTTTAGGTATATAGAGACGAGATCTGCCATCGGATAGATCGGAAAGTTATAGAAGCTCAAGATTTCATAAAACACGATTCAAATGCTTAAATCAATCCGCGACAATCGAAACAAATTTTTAGGTATCTTTGTAGCCGGAGTCTGCGCATTCTTAATGCTCGGGTTTGGCGTGGACGCGTTCATGGGCCGCCAGGCCGTCGGACCGATCGCCAGGATCAACAACCACGAAATACCCTACAACGACTTTCTGCGCCGCTACGATCAAATACGTCAGCACTTTCAAAGTCAGTTCGGCGAAAATTTTCACCTAATTGAGCCTCAGCTCAATATTCGTCAGCAGGCGATCGACTCGTTGATTTCGGACAATCTGTTAGAGAACTTTTCAAGCAAGCTGGGTCTTGCTGCATCAACTGCCCAAGTTGAAAGTCGCCTTTTGGCTAATCCCTATTTCCAAGGGCAATTCTCACCGCAGGCATACAAGCAGTATCTACGTGCTGTGGGCATGACAGGCGGTCAGCTTGAACGCGCAATGAAAAAGGAGATTCTATCAGCTCAAATCACTGGCTTGTTTACCGATGCCGCGCGCCCCACTGCAAGTGAAGTCGCAAGCATGTACAACAATCAGAACGCTAAGATTGCTCTTGATTACGTCGAAATCGATCCCAAAGATTTTGAGGACAAGGTTGATGTAAACAACGAAGAGGAAATTCAGAAATTCTTCGATGCCAGCAAAAATCGCTACGTCCTCCCGCGAAAGGTTAAGCTGTCATACGTAGCCTACCGTCCTGCCGACTTTTACGACGAAGTGCAGCTTGACGACGGCGAACTTAAGGATCTGCTGGAGCTGAATGAAGACGAATTTTCAAAGCCTCGTAAAGTTCGACTGAAGCAAATTTTCTTCTCTACTGGCAACGCAGCTGCGGCTGAATCGGCGATACCATTTCTCAATGAAGAGTCTAAAGCCCCTGAGGAGGCACAGCAGCAAACTTCGGACGAACTAGTTCGCGCTCGAGCCGAAAACGCATTGAAGCGCCTCGAGGACGGAGAAAAGTTCGAAGACCTAGCTAAAGAACTTTCTGAAGACGCTGCAACCAAAGATTCCGGGGGAGACCTGGGATTTAAGACCTTTGACGAGCTGACCCCGGAGATCAGCCGAACCGCGGACACTCTTGATGTTGGAGATTTCTCTCGCGTGATTAAAACCGCGAAAGGCTATCATCTGATTCTTGTCGACGATTACGAATCGAAAAAGCCAATGTCATTTGAAGAGGCGCGGCCAAAGCTAGTCGAAAAGCTGCGCAAGCAGGATGCTCCGCTGTACGCTTTTGAAGCCGCGCAGGAAGCCTTTGACAACTGGGAGGAATCCGAAAAGCCGCTAAAAGAATTCGCAGCAGATAAATCGTTGAAAGTTGTCACTTCCGACGGAGCCGTAACTTTCGGCGACCAAACTGACACAATCCCCGGCAAACTTATGCGTGACGCGCTTAAGCTTGATGCCGGCGAGCGTGAAATCGTTGAAATAGACAGTGTCTCCTATTTGCTCGAAGTCGAGGAAGTCGTCGAATCGGCTGTGCCTGAGCTGGCAACAGTACGAGACACCGTGGTCAAGGATTTCATAAAGCAAAAAGCCAAAGAGGCTGCACGCAAGAAGGCGAATGACGTTCTTGCATCGCTCGGTGCCGGAGGTGATTGGGAACCAGGTTCTGAAGTTAAATTCACCAACCTGAAAGAAGCTGCCGCCGCCGCAGGTGTCACCGCAAATGTTTCGGAGCAAGTTAGCCGCAAAGAACCAAATAAGGTGGCCTTTCTTACATCTCCACAAATTCAGGCAGAGGCGTTTGCGCTCCGACCAGACGCGCCCCTTGCTCCGCAGGTATTTGAGTTTCAAGGAAAGTTTTATTTGATCTCATTGGCATCACGCGAACTCCCGCAAGAAGCAGCTCCGGAAAGTGAAGTCGCAACACTTACTGAAGAAGGAATGAAAGACGGCGGAGTCCGTTTGCTTGAGAGTTTAATTGCCACACTTAAGGCCGAAGCAGATATTTGGGTTGATACCGAACTTCTGCTTAATCAATCCTAAGCTATGAACGATCAGACGTTGGACAAGATATTTCTCGAGCGGCTCGAAGTGTTTGCCCGCATCGGCTGCACCGAGGAGGAGCGCGCATTTCCGCAGCGCATGACTATCGACTTAGAGGCCGCGGTTGACACTAGCTGCGCCGTTCACACTGACAAGCTTGCCGACACTGTCTGCTATCAAGAACTTGCCGACACTGTCACCGCAATGTGCCGCCAAGGCTCCTGGGCGCTCGTTGAGCGCTTCGGTGAAGACGCAGTAAGAAATCTCTTCGACACTTACCCTGCTGTGCAGAGCGTTAAAGCCCGTGTATGCAAGTTCGTCGTTCCCGGCGCTGCCTCGGCAGGCGTTGAAATCTTTCGCAAGCGACAAAGTTAGTAATAGGCCCGGTCCTCTTTGCTAATGCACAACGCCTCGATAACGATTAGCAGGAATAAGAGACTTTTCAGGAAGGGTGTGAGCGTTGAATTTCGCGCCACGTTGTTTCCGGAATCCGCTAAATCCTCTGACGCAAATCTTGCCGCTTCGCGGCTGCTGTTTGAGATTCTAAAATCAGCCTCAATCGACAATATGATTCACTTTCAGACCGGCCTGCGTTCAGGCGAGGTGGTGAATTTGCGCGGGCGTCCACCGGAAAGCTTTCAAGGCAAACTTGGGCCCGCGACCGGGGAGGAGGAGCTACTACATATCTCAGGAAAGGTACTGAAGCTCGAAAAAAATCCCAGTCCGATAAATCCGGCCGCAATTGAAGAATTGGCTGGAAGCGATTTCGCGCTAAGTGTTAACAGCCGCTTTGCGAAATTTTCCCCTTCCGGAAGCATCGAGCACCTTGTGCGCAAATCATTAAGCGGACCACTTGGAAGTATGCCCAGTGCAGGTGCGGAAGAATTTTTATTTTTAATGCCCCTTTGGGTGCAGCGGCTGCGAATCGGCATTGAGATTTATGAAAAGAAATTTTTCGGATTTTCACTCGGCAGCGCACCGCAAATCGTGCGTCGTTTGTTTCTCGACGCTGGCCCCACGGCGATAACACTCTTTGCAGCGGACGAATTGGCTGAAGATGCCGCTTCGCTACCGTTTAAGAAAACCCGTGAACTCGACGTGATAATTGCCGCGCTTGACCACACGGGAATTACAAACGCTTTACAAGTTGAAGTTCATCGCCGACTTGCCGCAAGCACTGCAGCAAATATACAATTCGAACACAACATAAGCAGCCAACAATAGAACGTCCGGAGGCGCCAATGCGACTTGGTACAGCGATCATAGCTATCTCTTTTGCAGCAATAGCTGCCGTAAGCTGCAGCTCTTCAACGGAGGAACTGCTTGATATCCTCGTTGACCCGCCCGAGCGAAAAGAGATTGATGTCTCCCAGATGGGAGTGAACAACTTCTTCCTGGCTTCTGAGTTCGGCAGTTTCAGCGATCAGTTCTTAGAGATCCGGGATACCTTGGGGCTTAAGTTTGTCCGAATTCTTTTTGCGTGGTCAAACGACGTTCAGCCAAGTCCCGATGCAGACCCTTTCTATGGTTTCTACGATGCAATTCTTGATGCAGTCCCGCCCGGAGTCGATGTGTTGCCGGTCTTGGTACACACACCTGACTGGATGGCTGATTCTGCAAATTGGATAGACGGCAATCCTCGAACAACTTGGGTCGAACGCTGGCTGCGCCCGACCGTAGCTCGCTACGCCGGCAGATCTTCAATTGTCGGCTGGGAAGTTTGGAATGAACCGGATTTAACAGTGGTGCCTTCCGATTTTGTGCTGGGGCTTGAGGAGCCAGGGAACTATGTCGAACTGCTTTCGGCTGCGAACACAACTATTCGCTCTCTTGATCCGACCAAGCTTATCGTCATCGCAGCTACTGAGTCGATTAACCAGGATTTTCCCAACAACCTGAACTACAACAAAGATCTGCAAATGCTCGGAGCAGATGCTCTAGTGGACATTTGGAACATCCATTACTACGGTGAACAATATGAACGTGTTGTGGTCGGCGGTGGCATCGCGGACTTTCTCGGAGGTCTTTCGAAGGCAGTTTGGGTTACGGAATCGGGAGAGCCTAGTGCCGTTGGACAGCTGCCATACGTAGAAACCGCCTGGCCGTTTTTGCGGGAGAAAATACCCAACATCACGAGAATCTACTACTACCGCTACGCCAACTCCGCGGGCGATCTGCCTTATGGTCTAAGACAGGGGGGAGAAACTGTTTCCGACTTATACATACATTTAAGAGATCGGTAATTCTCTTGATTGAGCATTCTCGCTGGTTTATACCTGCCGAGCGCGGGTGATTGAGGCGCAGGGGAGACTCTGAATTGTTGCTTAGGGCGCCTAAGGGTTTGTTCGAACTCAGCGGCTTCCAGCAGCATCCTATTGGTAGGGGGCGCAGCCCGCGTAATATTCTGAAACTGCTGAAACTAATGCCGGACACACGCGGCGTATGATGATAGACAAGCCAGTCGAAAACTCCAACGGCAATCATCATTACGACATGATCGTAATCGGCAGCGGTCCGTCCGGGCAAAAGGCCGCGATACAAGCTGCCAAACTACGCAAGCGTGTTGCAATTGTTGAGGCCAATTGGAACGTCGGCGGCGTCTGTACTAATAGCGGCACGATTCCCAGTAAATCCTTTCGTGAGGCGGTGCTGTATCTTTCTGGTTTCCGTGAACGGTCGATTTACGGTTCTTCCTATCGCGTGAAATCTCGCATCACCATGCAAGATTTGACGTTTCGGATCGAGTCGGTGATTCGCCATGAGCATGATGTTATCGAGCACCAACTCAGACGAAACCGCGTCGAGCTGATTCGCGGACATGCTTCTTTCGTCGATAAGAACACGATTCGAGTGGTTTCTGATGATTCGGTGATCACCAAAACCTCAGACAAATTCGTTTTGGCAGTTGGTACTCGACCGCACCATCCTCCAGGTTTCGAACTAGACGGAGAGCGAATTCTCAACTCTGACGACATTTTATCTATTCCCGACCTTCCGCGCACTTTGACAGTCGTTGGTGGCGGAATCGTCGGCGTCGAATACGCGTCGATGTTTGCGGTGCTCGGCGTGCCGGTTACCTTGATTGAACAGCGTCCCAATTTGCTAAGTTTTGTCGACCGCGAGATCGTTGAGGCTTTACAGTATCACCTGCGAAATTTGGGGATTACGCTGCGCCTCGGTGAAGAAGTTGTAACTGCGTCGAGGCGTGCTGACGACCAAGTCGAAACGATTTTAAAAAGCGGCAAGAAGGTCGTCAGTGACGTTGTGCTAGTATCAGCCGGGCGCCAGGGCGCAGTCGATGGACTTGGTGTACGCAAGCTCGGCATCGAAACGAGCAAATACGGCAGGGTCCAAGTTAACGATCACTTTCAAACGAGCATCCCGAACATTTACGCCGTCGGTGACATAATCGGCTTTCCTTCGCTCTCCAGCACTGGGATGCGTCAGGGTCGGCTCGCTGCTAGTTACGCACTGGGCTTGGCTGATGAAATCGATTCGATTCCCCTGCCGTTTGGAATTTACACAATCCCGGAGATTTCCCTCGTTGGAGAAACCGAGGATTCGCTGACGGAGAAGCAGATTCCTTACGAGACAGGCATAGCTCGCTACAATGAAATTGCTCGAGGCCAGTTGATTGGAGATGAGACCGGCATGCTCAAGGTGCTGTTTCATTTAGAAACCCACCAGCTTCTTGGCGTGCATATCATCGGCGAAGGTGCGACAGAAATGATTCATCTCGGACAAGCCGTGCTGCATCTGGGCGGCGGTCTCGAGTATCTTACGTCCTGCGTCTTCAACTATCCCACGCTGACTGAAGCGTATAAGGTCGCAGCACTTAACGGTCTGAATAAAATTAGAGCTTAGCTGCACGCCCACGGCTCTACCTGAAACGATTTTCCTATCTTTTCGATAACCATCATGTACCGCGGAACCAGTGTTTCCCGATTAGTTCCCTGCAGTTAATTTAGCGTCAGAATGGCCGCCGCAAGTGGATCAATTCTTTTTGTCGACGACGAAAAAGCGCTTACAAACGCGCTAATCAGGCGCCTGTCGCACAAGGGACTCCCGTTTGAAAGCCTGGTAGCCTACGACCAAACTGCCGCACTCGAGCTCCTGAAACGCTGCAAACCAGAGGCCGCAGTCATCGACCTCAATCTCGACTCAACTATTGGCCCAGATAGCGGATTGGAACTAATTGATACTATTTTACTCGCAGATCCGAGCGTCAGGATAATTGTGCTAACCGGGCACGGTGAAGATCGCTTCGGGGTAGAGGCGCTAAATCGGGGTGCCGCAAGTTTCAACCAGAAACCGGTCGATATTGAAATGCTTTGCGCGCTGCTGCGTGATGCCGTCAACTATGCTCAGTTGGCGCGAAAATACAGGCAGCTTAAGCAAAGCAGCCAGGCCGAACTTTCCATTCCGGGTCTCATTACCTGCGACCCATCGATGAAACCAATCCTTGAGAGAATCGCTTATGCAGCTCAATTTGACCAGGCAACACTGCTCATCGGCGAAACCGGAGTCGGCAAAGGCGTCGTGGCGCAAGCGGTCCATAGTCTTTCGAACCGCAAGGGCTCTCTGATTCGCTATCAGCCGCGCTACGAAGGAAGCGACTTAATCGCAAGCGAACTCTTCGGCCACGAACGCGGTGCCTTCACCGGCGCGACTGCTGTGAGGCAGGGTCTCCTAGAGCTGGCAGACTGTGGAACTTTGTTCTTGGACGAGATCGACCAGTTGCCGCGTGAAACACAGGTCGCGCTGCTCAGCGCACTTCAGGAGAGAAAATTCAGGCGAGTCGGTTCGTCGCGCCCACTCCACTCAAACTTTGCACTTATTTCTGCGACAAACTGCGAAGAAGGTCTGCTTATCTCAGAGTCGGGTTTACGTGAAGATTTTTTTCATCGAATCGCCCATTTGATAATTCGCATTCCGCCGCTGCGAGACCGACCTGACGATATTTTGTTTTTAGCAGACTATTTTTTACGTGAACTAGCCAACCGAGAAAATTTAACTGTCCAGGGGCTAAGCAAGTCAGCCGAAGCAGCACTTCGCACATATCACTGGAAAGGAAACGTCAGAGAGCTGCAGGCAAAGACATGCGCCGCTGCCTATCACGCCGCATTTCGCAAACGCCGCCTAATCGAACTGGAGGATTTTGACTTTCGAGAAAAGCAGGAGCGAAACTGCTCTTATTCATTCCGTTCGCAGGTTCGCAGCTTCGAGCTTACCCTCATCGAAAAAGCTCTTCAGCGCCACAGCAACAACCAAACCAGAGCTGCAGAGAGCCTACAGCTTAATCGCACACAACTTAGGCGTATCCTTCAGCGCGTGCCTTGATTATTCGCCAGTAAAGCTGCCGAATTGGCTCTGCTTAAATTCGAGAATTCGATCGTACGCGCGCTTTAGTTCGTCGAAACGTTCGGTTGCCGCGGCCTGCTCTTCGGCGGACTTATCCTGCATTCTATCTGGGTGATAATCCTTAGCCAGTTGGCGATACGCACGTTTGATTTCATCTTTAGATGCGCGGTCATCAAGTCCGAACAACTGCAGCAGTCTCGAATATTCGTCTGGAGCTTGATGGGCGTGCATGTAGCCAGAGCCGCGCACACGGGCCTGACGGACCCGAGCAGCCCCGGAGGCTCTTCGCATTACAATCGCGCCGGGCTTAAACAACGCCAGCACGATTATGCCGCCACAAAGCGTCAAAGTCGCGTAAAAAACAACCGGGAAAAAACCACCGTAGTATCCAGCCATCAGAAGTTTGACTCGGTAAGTCATGCTCAGTCCACCTCTGGCGTACAACTCGTCGATGCGTTCAGTGGCAAAAGCTCTCGCCTCGGGCCCGCTGGCAGACAGCGCAGCGTTGAAGCGCAGTGCGTCGTTGGCATCATTCGGGTCGGCTCTGTAAAGCAGCACTCTATTGTAGTAGTCGCGGGCTTGAGCTACCGAACCTCTCTCCAAGGAGTAGAGGAGGCGATAGCCGAAAATATCAGCCATGGCATTATTGAAGGTTTGCCTATCCTGCGGACTCAAGTCGCGCCCTTCTAGATCTTTAATCACTGCCTTTACGTTGCCATCTTCAAATGGCCAGTGATTTAAACTGTTGGGATTGATCCGAATTTTTTGCGCAACGAGGTCGAGCGAGTGCAATAGAATCTGGGGCGTCGCGTCACGCCAATAATTCTTATCGATTTCTGAGAGGTAGCGCACAGCCAGTGTCGGCGTTCCGAAGTTATTGGCGTCCTGAGCCATACGGTGGAACATGGTACTTTTCCGGCGGTTAACGATGGTCGACTCAACATCGTCGGTAACCTCATCACTAAAACTATCCATGCGCACAGCGTCCTGACTGGCCTCAAGCATCTCTGCCCGTTCTGCTACATAAACCAAGCGATCAATGCGTTTGCTGTCAGGATGGCGCGGACCCAAAATGGTTTTCGCTGCCTTCTTAAGCTCGAGAGCTGCGGCAGAGGACTTATTTAGGAGCACGAAGCGGGTTTTATGGACCAGCGCTTGTCCGATTTGATTGCGCAGTTCCCATTCCTCGAATGCGAAGCCCTCCTCTCCCAATTCACGTGAAGCAGCGGCTTGCAGCGATACTACGAAATCCTCTGCGTCAATTTTATCGTTTTCGAATTTGAGGATTAGAGCGCGAACTCGCTCAGATTGTGCGTCGGCAACGGCATCAGCAAAGGCGTAAACAACATGCAGCTGCAACAGAAGTGCGGCTGCAGTAAAAAGCAGAACACTTCTCAAGCGAGATGCAAAATGAGTTCCCTTCACGCTCCCTGTCGCCCAACTATCCCATAGACCGGCAAAATTACGACTTGTTGCTCTTTGTCAGGATGATCTGTCGTGATTGTCACCTCACCCCTGAACGGTCCGCTGGTTCCGCGCCGCACACCTATTTCAATTTGATATTCATTTCCTTCGGCTTTATCGATAACCGCGCTAACAGCGTTGCTGCTGCTTTTTACCGAGAGAACTTTTACTGGCTTTTCCGCGGAACTTACCAAGCGAACTTTGCGGGTTACTGCCGACTGCAGCGGCCCTTTGAGCAGGCCAAACGAAACATCCGCCGGAACGAGTTTAAGGTCGCCTTCAATTCTGGCAAAAACAGGAATGTTTACTATGGGATTTGCGGCACTGCTGGTTCTGACAACAATTCTCGAGCGAAATACTCCCGGCGCGATATCCGTTTTTAAGGAAGCTCGCATATGGCTCTCGTCTATTTTTTCAAGCTTTACGCTTTCTGAGCGAGAAAGCACGTCTTTGATTTTGACGTTTGCACGTTGATTTAGGTTGATCACAAACTCTTTGCTGGCTGAACCGCCTTTGTGGACTGTGCCAAAGTATAGGCGCGGTGGATCAATTGATACCTCAGCGTCAACTGTTCCTTGAAATGTCAAAAGCGCCGTGGGCTGCTCAGGATCGTTGGTATAGATTCTTATCGCTTTGACCTTGTAGCCATTAAATCCGGTTGTATCGAAAGTTGCGGTGATGCGAGTCGATTCGCCGGGCGCAACTGGATTCTCCTCCGGAACAGCCGCTGTGCAGCCGCACTCTGGTTGAACACGGTTAATCTCGAGCGGAGCGCTGCCCTCATTGCGCACGACAAAGGAATACTGCACACGAGTTCCCTGCAGGACTGTTCCGAACTTGTGGACTGTGCTGGCAAGCTTCATTTTGGGCTGCATTTCAGCAGCAGCTTGAAGCGGCACTACGGCCAAGAACAACGCAATCCCAGCTAGAAGCTTAATAAGAACAGGCAGGCGCAAACGCTTAGTCACTTATGCTACCCCTTTTATCGTTTTGAGGTTCCGCTTTTCTGTTGAACTTCACGCTGCTCATCGACAAGGCGAATTGTATCGAGCAGTTTAGTGTGAACCCTACCGGAGCGGAAGTCTTCGTTCTGCAGAACTCTTCGATGAAGTTCCATGTTGGTTGAAATTCCACCGACAATAAATTCGTCCAGCGCCACTAAAAGTTTCTGAATGGCCTCGTCACGAGTTTCACCCCAAGCAATGATCTTAGCGATCAGTGAATCGTAGTAGGGCGGAACACGGTATCTGTCATATAGAGCGGAGTCTACGCGAATACCCGGGCCTCCCGGTGTGTGAAAGCCTTCAATCAAACCAGGAGAGGGACGCATGGTAAAAGGATCTTCTGCGTTGATCCTAGCCTCGATTGCATGGCCGCGGAACTCGACTTCTTCCTGGAGACGGGACAGCTCTCGCCCGGCAGCGACCCAAATCTGCTCCTTGACGATGTCCATGTTGGCCACGATTTCGGTCACTGGATGCTCTACCTGCAAACGAGTGTTCATCTCGATGAAGTAAAACTCTTCCGTATCGGGATTAACCAGGAATTCTAGAGTACCGACGCTGGCGTAATTAATTGCTCTCGCGAGGCGAACTGCTGACTCGCGAATTTTCTCAATTGTTACCGGAGACAGGCCGACTGCTGGAGACTCTTCAACCAGCTTTTGATATCTGCGCTGAACAGAGCAATCGCGCTCGCCAAGGTGAATGACGTTGCGGAAGCGATCGCCGACGATCTGGACTTCCACATGGCGTGCACGAGGCAAATATTTTTCAATATATATGCTACCGTCCCCAAAAGCTGCCTCAACTTCGCGGCTCGCCGAATTAAAGGCTTCTCGGAATTCCTCCGGGCCATTGACGATTTTCATGCCTCGACCACCGCCGCCGGCAACAGCTTTAATCAGCACTGGGAAGCCAATGCCCTTGGCAACTTCTAGCGCTTCATCGGGGTCCGTACCAGCGCCTTCGCTGCCGGGAATCACAGGAACATCGTGCTTAATTGCAGTCGTGCGAGCGCGAGCTTTGTCTCCCATCAAGCGCATGTTGCGCACAGTTGGGCCAATGAAGGTAATTCCGCACTGGCCACAAATTTCAGCAAACGAAGCGTTCTCACTCAGAAAGCCGTAGCCAGGATGAATCGCTTCAGCACCTGTTGCGGCTGCAGCGGAAATAATCGCGGAGACATTTAAATAGGATTCAGTCGCACTCGGTGGACCAATGCAGACGCTTTCGTCGGCAAGTTTGACGTGAAGCGCTTCGGCATCGGCTGTCGAGTGCACAGCGGCAGTGCGAATACCTAGTTCGTGGCATGCACGAAGAATTCGGACCGCAATCTCTCCGCGGTTAGCGATCAGTATTTTTTTAAACGGCGGCTTTGTCATTCCGAACTATCCCGAAGTTTGAATTCGGAACATCACTTCGCCGTACTCAACCATTTGAGCATCGTCTAAACAAATATCGACCACGCGTCCCGAAACTTCTGACTCGATTTCATTCATCAGCTTCATCGCTTCAACAATGCAGAGCACCGTTCCCTTTGAAACGGTATCGCCAACCTCGACGAAGGTCTTCGCGTCAGGGGCCGGCTTACGATAGAAAGTGCCGACCATCGGAGACTTTATTTCTTCGACAACGCCACCAGACTCTTTCCCACCAGAAACCACTGATAGTTTGGCTTCCGACTTTTCTGCTGAAGCGGCAGGAGCAGGCTGCGGCGCGACTGGGGGTGCCTGCACCTCGACAGCCGGCTGGGTGGTCTGCTGACCGCTGAATATATGCTGCACTGGAGCGGCCTTTTCGATCACACGTTCCGTAACTTGTTGTACGGGAGCACCACGTTTGACCTTGACTCGCTCCGCACCGCGCTCGAGTTCAAATTCTGTTACTTCATTTGCTTGGAGCACTTCCAACAAATGTTCCAGTTCATCTAGCGAGAGTCCTTTTGTCACGGTTTGCGACTCCTTTTTTGTCGACGATTTTCTCGACCCAGACGGGCGACTTCCACCATCAGCCATTTTTCTGCCTCTACCCTGTTAAGCCCGTTCGATGTATCCCTTGGTGCGAGTATCGACTTTAAGCCGATCCCCGACGTTAATAAAAAGCGGAACCTGAATTGTCGCGCCTGTTTCTAGAGTTGCGGGTTTCGTCGCTCCAGAAACAGTATCACCCTTCAATCCCGGGTCGCATTGTGCAACTTCAAGCACCAAAAATTGCGGCAACTCGATGTTGACAACGGCTCCGTTGAACATCAGCACCCGACAAACTGTATTTTCTTTAAGAAATTCTTTGGCGTCACCGACTACGTCTGGCTGAATTGCCTGCTGCTCATATGTTGAGCTGTTCATGAAGTGATAGGCGTCATCAGAATAGAGAAACTCCATTTCAACTTCTTCAATATCGGGGATGCCGACTTTTTCACCAGAGCGAAACGTTTTTTCGAGAATCGCGTTGTTCTGAAGATTGCGCAGTTTGGTCCTAACAAATGCGCCGCCCTTTCCAGGCTTTACATGCTGAAAATAAACTATCTCGTACGGCGTCTCATCTAAGAGGATCTTCAGGCCGTTTTTGAATTCGCTCGTCTGATACATAAATACACTTAAATTACTAAGAAAAGTGATCAATCCGAGTAATGATAGCAAATTAGTATTGGGATTCCCACAATAGCTAAACTACTATCAGCTCGATTGC
>JAGRAN010000085.1 GCA_020434585.1 Bdellovibrionales bacterium | reverse complement strand
TACGCACGAACTCGACAAGGAAACGCTCCAGGGATGTCAAGATAAGGTAGACGCCCATTACCTGCCCCGCGACACTAAAACGCCGCGAACGGATTAAATGCGCCAAAATAAACGCTATCAACAGAGCAGCCAAGGTTTCATAAACTGGGGTCGGATGAACTCGAACTCCCGGCGCAGTCGGGACCACTCCGTGGGCAAAGCTCACCGCCCACGGCAGCTCAGATGCAATGCCGTAGTCTCCGTCACCCGAGAGTTGGCAGCCGATGCGTCCGACCGCGTAGCCAATTGCCAAAGTAGGAGTTACTAAATCGGAATACTTCCAGACCGAAGCGCCGTTGCGCTTAATCAAATACATCACAGCGAGAGTTCCACCGAGAAGTCCGCCGTAGTAAACGAAGCCCGCGCCGCCAAACACCGCTCCCACTGGATCGCTTAAAAGTTGTTGGGGAAAGCTGGCGATAAAGGCTAAACGCGCGCCAAGCACTCCACCCACGCCTGCCCAGAAAACTATTCTCTCAGCCTGTTCCGAATCCTCTCCGGCCCATTTCAAATCAAGCACTAGCCGCGCCCAACCTGCCAGCAGTGCTAGCACGAGGAGAAGACCGAATGAATTAATCGGCAGCGGGCCAAGTTGAATTATCACAGGGATCACGCAGGACCCCCGTTGATTAACTGACGCACTAAAGCTGCATAATCCGAGTTAGCCCAAGGTCTGTCGCTAAGAATCCTCACTGATGTTTCGCGACTTATCGGATCGGAGACCGCGAGCAACTTGCCCTCTTTATCAACGAAGATGCTTTCAGGGAATCCGTCGACTTTGTATTTGGGAATTGATTTCATTGTCGGGTCATGCAGGACCACTAACTTGAGCTGTTTTTCTTTTACGTAGCTCTCTACAATTTCTTTTTCAGCGTCCACTGCAATTGAGACAACTACAAATTCGTCAGTAGAGAATTTGGACTGCAGCTCCTCAAGGGCTGGCATCTCTTCCAAACAGGGACTGCACCAGGTCGCCCAAAAATTTAACAGCACGACCTTGCCGCGAAAGTCGCTCAGCCGCCGAGTCTCACCTCCGAGCGTCTTCAGTTCAAAATCGAACGCGGCTTCGCCGGACGATAAATCCTCCGCTGCTCGCGGAATCCCGCTGAGAACGCTCGAGTCTTGCTCTGATCCCGTATGGCAGCCGCATACTGTGACTGTAAGTGCCATTAATATTGATAAACGCCAGGACATTGTTGCTTTTGGTCAGCTTTTACTAGGACGCTGGAACTATAGTTGGCCGCTGGCAAGTGTGCAACGCCCGATCGGCCTCCTGGACAGCGCAGGCTAATTTTCATATTTACTACTGGCTCTCAGAGATAACGACCAGTTTAGCAGCAATGAAAGACAAATTAATCACGGCCGGTGTAACGCTTATTCGTGCAGTCATTCCGATTCTGCGCCTCCTGCCGCCCAAACTCTCAACGAAAATCGCTGCAGCCGCAGCCGGCTCGCTCTGGCGTCTGTTCCCGCGTGAACGTCAAATTGCCCAATCCCAGCTGGCTTACGCCATAGGTGGGAGCGAAGCCTCGCGCAACAGCATCTTTCGCCGTTCGTTTCGCCATTTAGGCTTCACTTTCGCGGAGCTAATCAACAGCGACAAGCTGCTCCCCGACCCCCCAGCACCAAATTCGCCGCCGCTGTATCGTGCGACTCAGTTTATCAGCTGCATCAATGAGGCAAACGACCCAATAGTTAAATGCGCCCAATCCGGCTCCCCGAGTTTGGTGCTGGCTTCGCACTTCGGAAATTTCGAGCTGCAAGCTGCTTACTACGCCCACATGGGCGTCCCGCTGTACGTCATCGGTCGAAAGCCGAACTATCCTGCCGTCAGCAACTTTGTCGACAGCCTGCGCAAGAATCATCTCCTGACTACCATTTGGCGCGAAGATCCCGCATCTGCGCGAAAACTGGTTAAAGCGTTAAAGACCGGCGGCGTCATTGCTGTGCTGATTGATCAAGACATTGACCTTGAAAACGGCTTTTCCCGCTTTTTCGGCCTCGAGGCGGCTTCGCCGATCGGACCGATTCGGCTTGCTGTTAAACAAAAAGTTCCCGTGTTTTACTCGTTTACTCAGCGCACCGCGCCGTTAACAAACGTGATGCTCGCCGGGCCGATTGAGTACAACGCCGCCCTCCCGCTTAAAGAGGCTGTCCAGCAGATACTCGATGCGTATAATGTCCGCTTGGAGGAATTGATTCGCGGCAATCCGGAGCAGTGGGTCTGGTGGCACCGAAGATGGCGCAGACGTCCTGAAGTCGACTATCGACAGGAACCGCAGCTACTGCGCTCAACGAAAGACTATGTATCCTGGATTTCACAGCAAAGCTTGGAAAGCGTTGGCCAAACCACGTCGGTTTGAGCAGATTAGCTCAGCTCTACTTGCCGCGCTGATGCTATGCTCGTGCTCGGCGGGAGTCGGAGCCTTCTCATTTACTGCAGCCGGTAATCACAGACGCAATGCCGAACAGCTTAAGTCCGACGGCAAATACGAAGAAGCGATTGTAGAATACGAGAAGCATATCGCTGAGCGAGCTGCCGCCTCGAGCAAGTTTCCGGGTGAGAATCCGTCCTTCTACTATATTATGATCGGTGACTTGCAGCTCGAACAGGAAAAGCCGCAGGAGGCGCTAGAATCTTACCTCAAGGCCCAAACTGACGGAGTGATGTCGGAATTCATCATCGATCGGATTAGACAAGTCAGCAGTTACTACGAAACCAGAGAGAACTACGACGCAGCAATTGAGCTGCTGCATAAATATCGTGACCTCGATCCCCTGGTCTTCGACTGGGACATCGATCGCCTGCACAAAAAAACGGTCCGCCAAGAGGTTCAGGAGGATTCGTTCGTTATCGATGTCCCAGAGCCGCCAACTGAAACCCAATAGCGCCCAATTTCGATAAATCCAGCCTTTTTTCACGCTTTTTCGATGCTTACACGACAGACGTAATGCGTGTGATTATAGGCAGTTAAGCGGGTCTAAGAGAATCCCCTAGCAAAATTTGCGGATATTACCGATTAGGGAACAAGAGTTTCTATTATTACTAATTTCATCGGATATCGCTAGGATGGATATTGAAGGCAGCAATGTGAACCAAATTACTCTGAGGCCGCCACAAGGTTTTAAACAGTAACTAAAGTGAGGTGTAGGTTATGAATAAGAGCGAAAACCCGGTTCTTCTGACAGTTCGTGAAGTATCCCAACTGCTAAGGGTTCAGCGCCCGAAAGTATACGAACTGATCAAGGACGGCGCTATCGACGGATTTAAAGTAGGGGCAGACTGGCGTATTCGCCGGGATTCAGTGGAGGCACTCATCGGACCTCTACCGCAAGACTTCTTCGAGAAGGGCGGTAAGGACGATGCAGATTGGAGCGACGGCGACCAAGTAGGTCCGACCGTAATGTTCGAATAAGCTGTCCCATTTATACAGATCGTCCGCTTAGCTTCTAAGCGGTTATGTGACGGGGGTGCAGGTATGCAGTGGTAAGGAAACTTACCACTGTTTTTTTGTGTACCGGTTTCGATTTCGTTTCTGCAAAGCACCCTTCTTCGGCTTGAATAAGCCCCTCTTCCCGCTTAAACTGCTCTCTGACATGTCCTTCACTTTATGAGGATTCGATGAAGCTCCCGATTTACCAAGTTGACGCATTTACTTCGAAGTTGTTTTCGGGCAATCCAGCCGCTGTGTGTCCGCTTCCTTCTTGGCTGCCAGACGAGACTCTTCAGAAGATTGCAGCAGAGAACAACCTCTCTGAGACAGCATTCTTCGTGCCCGACGAAAACCCCACAACACTTCGTTGGTTTACGCCGAAGGCCGAAGTAGACCTCTGCGGGCACGCAACTCTGGCGACTGGCTTTGTTTATTTCAATATTCTCTTCCCTACGAAAACTGAAGTTCGATTCGCCTCAGCGAGCGGCGAGCTAGTTGTCAGAAAGCCAGACGAACTTTTGGCTCTTGATTTCCCTTGCCAACCTGCTGTTCCCTGGGCTCCAGCCTGTGACCTTGCAGCGATTCTGGGAACTGCTCCAATCGAGATACTGCGAACCGAATCTTATGCCTTGGTACGAGTTGCTTCAGAGCAGCAAATACTCGGCTTGAAGCCCGATTTCAAAGCCCTGGCCGACCTCGATGTGATCGGCTGCATCGTAACGGCTCCTGGCAGTAGCTGTGATTTTGTTTCTCGATTTTTTGCGCCACGTGTCGGCATTGACGAAGACCCGGTTACCGGCTCTGCCCACTGCACCCTTGTTCCCTATTGGGAGGAAAAGCTTGGAAAATCAGAATTCCACGCAAGACAGCTATCCCCCAGAGGCGGTGAACTTTTCTGCACAAGGGAGGGATCCCGCGTAATCATACGTGGACAAGCTGTACTTTATCTTGAAGGTTCGATTACGCTCGAGGACCTGGCTTAGTCGATCAGCAGCTATAGTCTTTGCTCCTGCGCTTAGCGCATGTATCCTTGCGCTTTATGAGTCAGAAGTCATCTCACATTGAAGAAGTTCGAGCACGCCTCGAGCTGTTAAAGGACCTTTACCGCAGGACCCTCGGGTCTTTGCGCGTCCGACTCACGCGCAACTACTACGAAGCTCAGATTCAACTGAAGCGCCGAACCTGGCCCTGGCATCTGCGCGTTCCGGGTCCCCTGCTGAAAAACCATCAGCATCGGTTTTATGCTGCTATGTTTGGCCTGCTTGCGGAAATTGCAGCTGCCGACGGAGCCGTTAATGCTGCTGAGCGCGAGGCTGTTCAAGACTTTGCGACTGACAATCTACGTCTTAGTGCACATCAAGTAATCACTGCACTTAAGTTCTTCCGCGAAACCCGTGACAGTGGCCAAACCTTTGAGTCACGAGTTGCGGAGCTCTACAGCATGTTTCGCCTGCGCCCTGACTTGCGACGCAATGTCGTCGACGCTCTTATCGACATGGCCTACTCAGACAAAATATTAAACGAGCACGAAGACAGACTTATTGTACAAGCCGTAGTCATTCTTAAGCTGAACCGGAAAGACTACATCGAATTAATGGAAGAGCACGCCGCAGAGGAGGCGCTGCGCAGCAAGCTTTTTCAGTTCGAGGACGAACTTGAAGAGAAAACTCGCAGGACCTCCGCCGGTCTTGGCGCAGATCCGACCCAGAGCTTGATTTTTACTTCCAGCCACTACGACATCCTTGGCTGCGCCCCAACAGACAGTGCCTCGGTCATCAAACGCCGTTATCGCAAGCTTGTGCTCCAGCACCATCCAGACCGCCTTGCCGCCCAAGGCTTACCCGAAGAGTTTCGCGAAACTGCGAAAAAGAAATTTCAGGAAATCCAAGCTGCTTACGAAGCAATTGAGGAAGAACGCGGCTTTAGGTAGCCTTGCGAGCACTGACTTCGTTGCTAATCGCTGCGAACTCTTCAATGCTAAGCGTCTCAGGGCGCCGTTTTGGGTCAATCCCCACGTCATTTAGTAGTTCAGCCGCCGCCGAACTCTCGCCAAGACCACAAACACTGCTAAGACTATTCGATAGCATTTTACGACGCATTGAGAAGGCAGTGCGCACAACCTCCCGAAAGGTAATGGGGTCGGCTACGGCTGCACGCGGCTGTTCACGAATAGTGAGTTTAATCAGGCGCGAGTCGACGTTAGCCGGAGGATGAAACTGCTTGCCGTCCACTACAAAGCCCAACTCGGCGCTGGTGTATTGCCCACAGAAAACGCTCAATGCACCGTAGCGCTTCGAGCCCGGATCCGCGGCAGCTCGTTCTGCAAACTCCTTCTGCAGGAGCAGTGTTGCACTAGAAACGAATTCACGCTGCTCAATTACCCAGGCAACAATCTCCGAAGAAATTGAGTAAGGAGCATTTGCCACGACGCAGAGCTTATTTGCGTCCCGAGCTTTAGCAATTGAGCTCAGCTCAACAGTACGTACGTCTTGGCAAATTATATCGTCTACTGAGATGCCCGGGATGTTTTTCTCCAGGTCATCGGCCAGCCGGCGATCGACCTCTACTACGATTAAGCGCTTCGCCCGCGCAGACAACTGCCGGCTCAGCATCCCAAGACCCGGACCGATTTCAAGAACGACATCCTGATCACCCACTCCGCTAAAATCAGCGATCCGGGACGCAGTTTCTTCACGGTGAAGGAAATTTTGACCACGTTGCTTGCTCGGCTTAACCTCTAGCTCCGCAAGTTGATCCTTAACGCGCGGCGGTTTAGCGCTGTCCATGCAGAGGTTCTCCAAGCGGCCAGCGCGCTGCCGCACTTACTTCAAAAGACACATCGGGACCGAGACAGCTGTCCGCTCTTTGACCGCTCAGCCACTGCTCGTACATCGCATAATCGCGTTGATATGCAGCGAGACCGGCCGCTCCTACCATCGCAGCGTTATCTGTGCACCATTTCGCAGCCGGAACGCAGAATTTGAGCTGCTTTGCGGCTGCAAAGTGCGCTAGTTTTTCACGTAACCGACCGTTTGCAGCTACTCCACCTGTTAAAAGCAGTGACTTCACCTTATTTTTTTGTACGGCCGAGTCAACTTTGACTAGAAGGGCCTCGACAATTGCCTCCTGAGCAGATGCGGCTACATCAATTCGCTCCTTAGCATCGAGCGTTGATAACTCCGCAATCTTTCGCGCGACGGCGGTCTTAAATCCGCTGAAGCTAAAAGCGGAACTGTCATCGGCCATTCCGATCGGAAATTCATATGCGTGCTTATTTGCATCTGGCTTAGCGGCTGCAGCAGCAAGCGCCGGGCCTCCAGGATACGGATAGCCCATCAACGCTGCTATCTTATCGAACGCTTCACCTGCAGCATCATCACGCGTTTGAGCGACTACACTTATTTTGTTTGGTAGCTCCCAAGTTGCTAAAGATGTGTGTCCTCCTGAAACTAACAACGCAAGACAGGGGAACTCGGGCTGCTGATCATTGGGCATCAAAAAACAAGAGTTCAGATGTGCCTCTAAGTGATTAACGGCTATCAGCGGAATACCTCGTGCATACGCCAGCCCTTTTGCGTATTCCCAGCCAACGAGCAGGCAGCCCTTAAGACCAGGACCTCGTGTTGCGCTAACTGCTTTTATCGAATCAATTGCCACTCCGCTTTTAAGCAGAGCGTCCTTCACAACAAGCGGCAAATTCTTAAGGTGCTCTCTTGAGGCAAGTTCGGGGACAACACCTCCATAAGGCTGATGAGAAGTAATTTGGGAAGCAACAACTTCTGAACGTAGCAGTTCACCAGCTGACCTCGCATCCCGGCGAAGCTCAAACACTGCGGCTGCGGTCTCATCACAGCTAGTCTCAATTGCTAGGAGAAAACTCTTCATTTGTCACGGCCTGCCACTGTCGCTAAATCGTTTTGAGAAACTCAGCAACTGCCTTCTTATCCTCAGAAGTCATACCGCGGTAAAATGGCCAGGGGCAAAGCCTACCGTCTCGGCGACGACCCTCGGGAGTGTTTCCTGTCGATAGATATTTGACGATATCGTCTTCAGTCCAAGCAGCTAAGCCGCTATCAGCGTTGCCGCGGATGTCGGGACCAATCAGAGGGAATTCGCCACCCTCGAGGGCTTCATCGATCTCGGAGCGCTTCTCAATATCAGCACTTTCCTCTTCGAGCATTCGCCCTTCAAGTTGCTCCCGCCCAGCTTTTGAAACGTAGGGCAGCGCCTCTTTTGCACCTTTAATTTCGTCCTTTTCCAAGGCTTCATACAAGGCAATGATTGCGCCGACAGGTGTCTCGAGCGACACAACTTCTCCTTCATGACCAGCGAACTCTATCGCAGAGGTAAAAAGTCCTCCGCCGGCTGTATGACAAGCCGCACACTGAGCAACATGGTAGGCGAGATATCTGCCGTACGGCAGCGAATGTTCCTTGGAATACTCCGGCACATAACCGTCGATATCGCGATGTTCGGGAAAAAGGCCCCAGGAATTACGCTCGAAACCTCCAAGTTCCCGTCTATCGACTTTATTGGTAACCGCTGGCTGTCTCAACACATAGACTGCGATCGCTGCAGCATCTTCATCGCTCATCCAGCGATACGAGCGATGCAGGTCAATCGAAAGCGGGCGACCTCTCAGGTCAAGTGACGCTCGCATCGCTCGCATCACAGCACCAACGTTCCAGTTCCCAATTCCAGTTTCTTTATCAGGAGTAATATTAGCAGCGCTTACTTCACCGAACGAATCTCTCATCAGCCGACCGCCCGACAAAGCGCCATCAGTCTGCCCGGGAGCCCCCATATGACAGGAGCCGCAGGCAGCTGCGTTTTTGGCCAAGTATTCTCCTCGCTGCTCCAGCTCTACGATACGCTGGGGGTTGGATACGTAGAGCGGCGCAGCAGGATCGAAGTCCCCAAAGATTTCCTTGATTCCGGAAGTATTGTACCAGGGGCTGCTGCTTTCTGGCTCGGCGGCTTCGGGTTGTTGGTTCTCCGAAAGTCCGCAGGCCGCAGCACCGACGGCAAGAGCCACCGTCAGCACCGCTACCCTGCGCAGAGCGCTCAAGACATTTTCAACTACAAGCCGCATCAGCATCATCAGGCGCCTACAGCGGCTACTCCAGCTTCAGCGTCAGGAAGATGGTATTCGTCCCGCGGCGCACAAGTAGAAGCATCGGCTTGCCCTTTTCAAGGCCCTGAGTTGCGTCACGGAAGTCCTCAGTCGACTCAATTTTTTGTGAGCCAACTTCGAGCACTACGTCTCCACGGCGCATGCCGGCAGATTCAGCGA
>JAGRAN010000084.1 GCA_020434585.1 Bdellovibrionales bacterium | reverse complement strand
AGTACTCCATCAAAGCAAATGGAGTGATTGAGTTTGATCCTTGGCCACTGAATTGCCCGAAGCTGGAGTCGTTTATTGTTGGGTACTCTGCTGATAAATACCCTCAAACGCTTGAGCCTGTCATGATTCCAATCAGAATCAAACCAAAGAGCAGCTGATCAACTTTGGATTAAGCTTCTTCTCGAAGCAGCTTCGATAACGCGAGCGCAGTTACGACAACTACAAACTCACTAACAGCAAACTCGCGCCATTGATTGTAGGTGTAAGCAGCATGAAGCAGCGAACCGGTCAGCACTACGCTGATCGCGAGCAGAAAAAAGTTTAGTTTTCTGTCATTCATAAACACAACATCCGTTAAGCACTGTTACACAATCCTTGCACAGCAAGAAAATTGCTTATCCACAAACGGGCCGGCGATTCTGCCAAGTTTTGGCAATGTTTGTCCAGTTTTTTCTTGACATCAACGTCATTTACGGGCTACTACTTTAAGACACTTAAACAGCAAGCAGCTTAAACTAAAAAAGTAACTCCCTCAGTTCTGATGATTTTCAGAAAGTTTACCTTAAACCTGACAGTCTGACGCTAATAGCGCGGCGTTCGAGTGCCAGAGAGTAAGGTTCGAGGGGGTTTTGTTGTGTACGGCACGCCAGGAGGGGAGAACTTCGTATGTCGATCTCCAAAGTACGGACGGGAAACGTCGAGGAAGAGGAAAGCTCCGTTGCTTTTAGTATTAAACCTGAGCGCAATTTACTCGCAGCTGTATTAGCGAGGGCAATTTGCGATGCTTTTGGCTCAGCGCAATGCGACAGGCACGTAGTAAGAAGCGCAAGGCAATGGCTGTTCGGTAAACTTACACCGTCAAGAGCCTTCAGCTTTGCGTGGGTTGCACAGCACTTGGATTTAGATCCAATTGCTTTGCAGCAAACGCTTCGCTCGTATGAAACCAATCCTGAAATGATTCAAGAACGCCTTAGCCTGCTCCGTTAATTCTGAGCAGTTTGGTATTTAATTATCCCGGCCGCTGCACTAACCTTGCGGCGGCCCTTGCAATTTGCCCTACTCTCCGCTAAGTATTATCCGGCCTTAGCTGCGCACGAGAGACGTGCATTTAATTTAACGATTTGAGTGACTTAAAATGACCAAACTTTTTGTTGGAAACTTCCCCTTTTCGGTGGATGACCAGAAGCTGAAAGACTTCTTCGCCAAAGTCGGCACAGTAGTATCTGCCAAGGTAATGACTGAGGGAGAAGGTGGGCGTTCACGAGGATTCGGCTTCGTCGAAATGTCGACGCCTGAAGAAGCGCAGCGGGCAATCTCTGAACTCAACGGAGTAGCTTGGGATGGCCGCCAAATTAAGGTCAGCGAAGATCGCGGCCGCAAATCAGGCGGCGGCGGTGGCGAACGTGAATCACGCAGCCACGATCGCGACGGCGACAGCAAACCCTCGCCAATGGGCCACTTCCGTGCACAGCCGTTTGATTCGAGCGTACGACGACGCAAGAAAGTCGATCCTTTCGAAGAAGATACAAACCTCGCTATCGACTATAAAGATGTGAAGCTTCTTCGAAGGTTCATCAGCGAGCGCGGAAAGATTCTTCCTCGCCGCATGACCGGTCTCACGTCTTACAATCAGCGTCAGGTAGCAAAAGCCATCAAACGTGCTCAGCAAATCGCACTCTTGTCACCATCTAACGGGTAGTTTACCCGCTCGACATGACTGATTCCGCTTCCAGAAACGTTGTCCGTCTTCGCGGAGACGGAATCGGTCCCGAAATAGCTGACGCAGTCGAGTTAGTGCTCGATGCTGCAGGAGCAGACATTGCTTGGCAGGATTATCCCGCCGGCGAAAAAGCTATCGCAGAATTTGGCGAACCACTTCCCCAATCAACAATCGACGCCATCAAAGAAGCGGGAGTTGCACTAAAAAGCCCAATCGCCACTCCTATCGGCACAGGTTTTAGAAGCGTCAACGTTCAGCTCAGGAAAGCATTAGACCTATATGCCAATTACCGGCCAGTTCGGTCGATCCCAGGAGTGCACGGAAGATTTGAAAACGTCGATTTGATCGTTATTCGTGAAAACACGGAAGGACTCTATTCTGGGTTAGAGCACGAGATCACCCCAGGCGTTGTTACGAGTCTCAAGGTCTCAACCCGCGCAGCCTCAATGCGCATTGCAGAATTTGCTTTTTCACTAGCAGAGCGGGCTGGCCGAAAAAAGATTTCCGCCGTTCACAAAGCCAACATTCTAAAGCTCTCCGACGGACTGGCATTACAATGCTACCGAGAGGTCGCTGCGCAGCATCCTGAAATAGCGTACGAAGAGCGAATCATCGACGCTACCGCAATGGCCTTAGTACTGAAGCCTGAGCAGTTCGATGTTCTTGTGATGGAAAATTTGTACGGCGACATTATTTCTGATTTGTGTGCCGGTCTGATTGGCGGTCTAGGTCTTGCTCCCAGCGGTAACTACGGTGAAAACGTCGCAGTATTCGAGGCCGTTCACGGAACCGCACCCGATATCGCGGGACAAGGAATAGCTAACCCGACAGCACTTTTGCTCTCGGCAGTAGAAATGCTCGAATACATCGGCAAACGAACTATTTCTCAGCAAGTCCGTGACGCTACGCTAAAAACCCTTTCTGACGGAAAGTGCAGAACTGCCGATCTGGGTGGCAAAGCCTCCACGATGGAATTCGCCGAAGCAATTGCCTCCAATATAAAATAAGGAGGAGCAGATGCCCGAAGGCGAACACCCCCTTGAGCAGTTTATCCTAGACAAAAGAAGGGAGCGGATCGACACGGTGCTAAAAAGTCGAACGCGCAGCCTTACAGTCGTGCTCGATCGGGTTCACAATGCACACAACATTTCCGCCGTTATCCGCAGCGCTGACGCCTTCGGAATTCAGGACATTCACTATTTAGGCGACCACCTCGATTTGTCCAGTGGAATCACCATAGGAGCAGATCGCTGGGTCGATGTTCACAAATATAATTCCGCTGCTGATTTGCTAAATTGTCTCAAACAAGACGCTTACGAAATTGTAGTGTTAATGCCCCCAGATAAACTACGCGGCGAAATTCCAAGCTTCGCCGTACATAACCTGCCATTCGACCGAAATCTAGCTTTAGTCTTCGGCAACGAGAAGGAAGGGGTTGGTCCCGAGATCGTGCGGGCCGCGACTATGTCAGCTTTTATTCCAATGAACGGGTTCGTTGAGAGCTTAAATATTTCCGTGGCAGCCGCGATTACGCTTTACTGCTCTACCTTGGGCGACCGCACCAGGAAGCTCGGAGAGACGGAAAAGGCGCAAATAAAAGATCGCTGGCTGCGCGAAGAGGTTCGCGGTTCTGAAGCAATTCTCAAACGCCTTGACACTCAATCGTAAGTTCTAATCTACTCCAAAAGCAGCAGCGCTATGCCGGGAACTTGATTAGCTTGTGCTAGTATCGCTGTAGCAGCTTCCTGCAAGATTTGATTCTTCACTAGATTCGCAGCTTCGTCTGCAACATCCGCATTCTCAATCGCACCCGCTGCCGTCAAAAAATTTTCTCGGCCGATTTGAAGGTTATTCAGTGCGTGGTCAACGCGGCTTTGAAACGCGCCTATTTCACCGCGCTGGGTGGAAAGATTATCCAGTGCATTATCTAATGTCCCAAATGCCTGACGCGCATCCGCTGCAGTTTTTAAAGAGAATGGATTAAGCGGATTTACTCCATCAACAGATTGCCCAAGTGCTACTTCAATCTTAGTGCTCAGTAGGTTGACGGCTAGATCGAGAACCCCGTCTCCGTTATAGTCTGCAAATTCAATGTCGGATCTAGCAGTAAGTAAAGGCGAGTAGCTTTCACCTTGAGTAAACGTTCCATCCTCATTACCTAAATAAGTCCTCAGTTCATCGGCAGCGGTTATAGTAAAGTCGAGAACCCCGTCACCATTAACGTCCGCAAGATTCAACCAATCGTTAAATCCACTGGGCTGGGAAAGTGAGTAACTTTGCGCGAAGTTACCGGTTCCATCGTTTAAGTATGCATAAATTTCGTCATTATCAGAGTCCAGCGCTAGAAAATCGAGAAAGCCGTCACTGTTAAAATCTCCTACCTCGAGACGATTGATCGTTTCACCCATTCCCGCCACATCAACAGGTGAAGCAAATGTTCCATCACCGTTTCCAACAAGTAACTGAACGTGCCCATTCGAGCCTTTGTCAGTTTGGACCAAGATGTCTACTATCCCATCCCCATTGAAGTCTCCCGCTCTCGGATCGTAATACGCGTTCAGAGAACTGTTCTCTGTGTGTGTCAACGCGAAACTGCCGTCACCGCTCCCCAGATATGCTCGAATACCTTCGGTACTGCTGCTGGAAGTAACGATATCTTGGTATCCGTCACCGTTTAGATCGGCAATCTGCAATCCATATACGTTAGTTCCGAAAGTTGTAGCAGCTTGAAATGTTCCGTCCCCATTACCCAACCGCACTGATGCTCCATTCAGTCCTCCCGATACAACATCTAGAACTCCGTCGTTGTTCACATCCCCCAATTCAAAGTCAACCATGCCGCCAACACCCGCATAGTTTTGAGCTGCATCAAATGTTCCGTCGCCATTGCCAAAGAATACTGATAATTCGCTTGCAGCTGAGGAGGAGACCGAAAGCAAGTCAAGATTCCCGTCACCGTTGACATCCGCTGAAAGTATTCCATTCGCTGATGCCCCAGCTGTTGGTGATTCACTGAGTACAAATTCGCCTGTCGCTTGATTCCCCCCAATTCCAGCCATGATCGATCCATTACTGCCATATCCAAGCTGCAATGTTGTGCCTTGACCGAGCGAGCCGTCGAAAAGCTTTATCCCATTAAATTCTGCAGCACGGCTGATGCGGAAGTATTCTTCGGCAAGTGCCTGAGCTTCTTCGTCAAGGGGTTTGCGTTGCGCATCGGAATAGGATGAGTTTGCGGCCTGTGTTGCAAGCTCGCGAATTCTAATTACGATTGAGGAAAGATCAGCTAGTGCCGCATCCGCAATCGCAAGCAAGCTAATACCATCGCTGCCGTTTCGAATTGCCTGAGAGAAAACTTTGGCGTCAGTATTTAGGGACTTGGAAATTGCGAGACCTGCCGCATCATCGCTTGCGCGATTGATTCGCAAACCTGAAGAGAGTCGCTCGTACGACTGGTTAAGCCGATTGGTAACATCGGCGATGCTTCGCTGAACTCCGAGCGAAGCAGTATTGCTTCCGAGCGTAATTCTCATCCTTAAGTGAACATCCTTAAACCGGCCGTTCCTTGCCGGCATACTTCCTTTAATTACAATCGCTTACTAATTGAATTTACGTAATATTTTGGTGCTGTTTTGATCTGTCTTAAATTACCCCTCCCAAGTCTCAAATTAGGCCCCTCTTCTCCGTATACATAAATTAAACGTAGCTATATTAAATGGTTAACTGACCTACTGATTTTGTATAATAATTCTTTGCTTATCTGATTTAAGCGACATATTGTGGCGGTTTATTGAAAATCTGGATTCGGTAGCTTGGTATCTACTGTGCCTCCCTGCTGACCTCGCAGGAGTGAGGTGCAGACGTCGAAGAAGGATTTTCCTGTTTTTTCTCACTGTCCCCTTCTGCTCCAAAGCAATTAAGCGGAAAGCTTTGTGAACACACTTTGCGTGTTTCCAAAGCTTTCCGCTTTACACTTGTCGCCGCTCACCCCGCGGCCAGAATAGTCAGTTCTCTGTCCCTTTTCCCGGGAGACTCCCATGGAGCAGACCAACGTAACTGTACGGGAGGCTGCTGCGGACGATGCACCGCAGTACGCCGAAGCAGTCGCGGCCTTGATTCGCGAATCAGCTCAGCATCACAACATCCATCCGCGAAACGTCGAAGACATTCGCCGGTGGATGACCGAAGGTGTCGCCGTCATCGCACTCGATGAAGACGGCATCGTCATCGGGTTCTGTTACTACCACCTGTGGAGCGACCGCATGGTCACTCACTCCGCTCTGGTGGTCCGTCCCGATCGTCGTCGTCAAGGAATCGGCAGGCAGATGAAGGATCAGCTGCACGTCATGGTCGAACGAGATGTGCCTGGTGCCGTCGAGATCAGCCGCACGACGTGTCCGGTGGTCGTTCACATGAACGAGCGCATCGGTCTTCAGCAGTGTCCGCTCAGCGACCTGACTTCCGATCCCGCCTTCTGGCACGAGTGTGAACACGGGTGCAGAGACTACGCACTCGTGAACGCACCGGGATCTGATGTCGGTCAGCCCAACCCGATCGGCACTCGCTGCTGCTGCACTGGCCTCATCCGCCGTCAGTAGTCGTGAGCGCAGTTGTTCGTCATGCACGGCGAAAGAGTAGTTCGCTTTATTTTGCTGCGGTCCGGGCACTGAGAAACAAGTTTTGGAAAGCGTTTCTCGGCGTCTCCCCGCTATTTTTTTGCCCTGTACTTGGCTAGTTTTGCGCTGTTTTTCCTAAGATCCGCGAGCAATATCTTAGCTGCTAGCTGATGCCCTAGCTGAGATGGATGCGGGTCGTCTGCGCTCAACGTAAATCTGGAATGTTTGTAACTCTCTACGTCTCTGGTTCCAAGCCGGTCCGTTAACTCAGGCCATGCATAAACAGTTCTGAAGTTTCGCGACTTGAACAATTGCAGTGTGCTCTTTGTGACGAATTCATGAAGGTAAACTACGACTTCGAATGAATACTTTTCGCTCAATGTCTTGAGTCGATCTAGGGACTGCCGGAAATTCCACTTTGTGAGTTTCTCAAACCTACGCCCTACGAATTGCCGGAGTCTTAGGCCGCCAAGGAGACTTCCTGTGAGCGGAACTTCGACAAAATTTGGCAGCTCGAAGTCGTTGGATTCCAAGAATCCCAACATGACTATATCCGGTTTGCAATTCAATCCTTTAGTTGCAAGCGTTTCAACTTCCAATTGAGTATTGTAACCTGGAACGGCAGTGTTAGTTACGAGCCAGTCTGAATTTCTTATCTCACTTTGAAGCGATTGCTTAAGCAGAGCTAAATACTCCTTCCCGTCTGGAATTCCCCAACCAAACATTAGCGAGTCCCCGATACCTAAGATTCTAACTTCAGTGTCGCGCTTAGGGTTTGTGCATAGATCTCCTTTAAAACCCTCCTCGTTAGTTCTTAAACGCGCGTGCAAAAATCTTGTATCAAGGTTGGGCTTTAGTTCGTAGATGAGAGACTTCTCTTCGCTCTTGCGAAGAATTTCTCCGAGCAGCGCATCGTGGTCTTTTGGAGGCAGTTCGTTGGAATCGAGTTCCGCCACAGTGGGCCGATCTTCAAAGGGATTTAGAAAACGCAGCGCCCCCTCAGCCAGCCCTAATACGCTCACTGTCGAAAGGAGCATCAGGCACGCGTTAAGAACGATCGTTTGCATTAAAACTACCCTGCGGCTACTTCCTCGGCACTTCGCTATCAATCATTTCGCGGTAGTGCTCAAGTCGCTCCTTAATCTGCGCATCAAGGCCGCGATCTGTAGGCTCGTAGACTCGTCGATCCTGGATCTTTTCCGGTAAGTACGACTCCGGTACAAATCCTCCGGGATAATCATGCGGGTAGCGATATCCCTCAGCATTTCCCATTTCCCGCATCAACTCGGTCGGCGCGTTTCTAAGGCGACGCGGCACTTCTAGGTCCGGATTCTCTGCAACTATTCGCTCCATTGCTCGAAGCGCTTTGTAGGATGCGTTCGATTTCGAGCAGCAGGCCAGATACACTGCAGCTTGGGCCATTGGAATCTTCGCTTCCGGCAGGCCTACGCGATCAACTGCCTGGTCGACATCAATTGCAAGGCTTAACGCACGCGGATCGCAGCTGGCATCTTCCGACGCAAAAATTATCATCCGCCGCGTTATAAACAAGGGATCCTCCCCTCCTTCCAGTGCGCGAAGCATATAGTACAGGGCCGCATCTGGGTCAGAGCCGCGCATTGACTTAATGAACGCTGAGATTATGTCGTAGTGGTAGTCTCCGTCCTGATCGAAGCGAATCGGCTGTTCGCCAAATCCGTCTTTGACAATTTGCGGCGTAATTAACTTTTCACCCAGTGCTTTTGCTCTGGCTGCGGCCCATTCAAGTCCAGTAAGTGCCCTTCGCGCATCACCCGCTCCGTAGCGCCCCAAAAGTTCCCGCGCTTCAGCATCAATGCTTATCCCAAGCTTGCCGAGACCTCTCTCCGAATCTGAAAGTGCTTCGCTGACTATTTGCTCAAGTATCTCTCGCGACAAAAGCTTCAGCTCTATTACCCGAAGGCGGCTAAGCAATGCATTGCGCAGTCTAAAACTTACGTTCTCCGTGGTTTGTCCGATGATTGAAATCAGTCCCGATTCCACGTGTGGCAGGAAGGCATCCTGCTGCGCTTTGTTAAAACGGTGAATTTCGTCAACCAGAACTAGCGTCGGACGCCCGTCGGTATCCCGATCTCTTTTTGCCTTATCGACTATCTCACGCAGCTCCTTCACACCATCAAGCACACCAGACATCCGGGCAAAGTGATAATTACTCTCGTCTGCAATCACTCGCGCGATCGTGGTCTTGCCCACTCCTGGCGGACCAACAAGAATAACTGAAGGAATGATTTCACCCGGAGTACGAAGGATGTTTCCGAAAGCTGACTGCGGCCCTATCGCCTCTTCTTGTCCCCGAATCTCGTCAAGTGTTCGCGGACGCATGCGATCCGCAAGCGGCGCATTCTTTTGGACAACACTTTGCTGGGAGAAAAGGGACTGCGGTTTCATGGAGGATTATTATCATATTGGTTTATCCGTCGCACCTCTGCCCCGAACCCGGCAAGAGGCATTGGCTGCGTTCGTGCACGAGCACGATTCACGAGTCACGGAACAATAGAGAACCCGGGAGTGGGGAAACACTCCCGGGGCATGCGTTTTTGTACGTAGGGGTTGAAGATCTGTATCATCCCTTTGTTAAGGGAACCCCGGGAGCATTTTGGGATCTGCTCCCGGGGAAATTTTTTTTGTACGTAGGGGTTGAAGCTTATTTGCACTGAAAGTTCGTCTCTCTCCCAGATTCGAATTTTCAGCGCCCGACCGTTATCCAGCTAAGCTTTGCCTTGCACTTACGTAAAGCTTTTCAGTGACCGTGAATTTGCTGGAAAATCTATGAAATCTGTTTATTCCCCCTAACTCTCTAACTATCTGAAGTTATGCTGGGCCGACTAAAAACGTTGCATTAAGTGTGAAAGTTGGGCACTTTTTTCTCGCGCCACCTGCGGCCCTCAGGCTATCTCATTAAAATCGCGATATTTTTTTGTATATTTCATTAGATAAATCCGGCACAAAAGCTTTAGACACTGTGCCGAACTTGTCGAATAATAAGGAGCGGCACTACGGGGTAGCAACTGTGGGTGCAGGCTAAGTTGTTATAATTACTTTCTTTATTAAAAACAGCTGGTTCCACACCATACTTGATTAGGTGTGCAAATATAGCTCTTATCTGAGGCCGATGGATCCGCTTCGAAAAAAAGCGCTTAGGATGCTGATGCGACCAATAGTGCGCTTCTGTCTGCGTGGCTCTAACACCATCCAAGACTTCATCGACCTAGCCAAAGTAGTGTTTGTCGAAGTTGCTGCGGACGAAATTGGAAAAACAGCGGAAAAAGTGAATGTTAGCCGGATAAGCGTAATGACCGGATTGCATCGCCGGGACGTGACTAAGATTTACAAGGAAGACAGCGAACCGATCAGATCTTCGCCAAGTATACTCACCCGAGTCATCGGACTGTGGGAGGCCGGCGAAGCTTATTCCACCAAGTCGGGAAAGCCTAAGACACTAAGCTATAAAGGCGACGACAGCGAGTTTCATCAGCTTGTCACGGCCGTCAGCACTAATATTAAGCCAGGCACGATCCTGTTCGAATTAGATCGGATGGGACTGATTGAGAAATCTGCTCGAGGCGTTCGGCTTAATAAACGGGTGCAGCGCATGGCGGGCGATCCAGAAAAACTCTTCGACCTTCTCTCTCGCGATGTTGGGACATTGGTAGATGCAGTCGAAGAGAACATTGTCGCCGCTGAAGAGGAAAGTCCGAATCTTCACATTCGAACAGAATATGACAACGTCTACCGCGAAGACCTACCGACGATAAGGGTTTGGCTGCGCGAAGAGGGCAAAGAATTTCATCGGCGTGCGCGTGAATTTATTGCGCAATACGACAAAGACATCACTTCCAAACCCGACAAAGCAGCAGGCGCGACAGTCACCCTGGGCGCATTTAGCAAAATCTCAGACCCCTTAGACGACTAAGTAACTACAATTACAAGCCAAAAAACACTGAAGCAGGAGCTGCACTTAGCCCGATTAGGGGGTGGGAATAACAGGTACGGCCTCTCGGGGGAGAAGCTATGAAGAGATTCAACAGAAAACTTAAGTCGAACAAAGGCGCCAGCATGATCGAATACTGCCTGCTGCTAAGCCTGCTTGCGGTCGCTGGACTTCCCGGCATCTACTACCTCCAGAATTCACTCCACTACGGATCACTGGCACATCCGGCGCTTATCTTGTATCTGGGCGGTGGTTCGAAAGGATCCTAATTAATTAATCAACCCGCAGCCATATTTTTGATTACGGTGCAGAGTATGCCGCCGTCACGGTAGTACTGTATTTCAACCGGAGTATCTATCCTACATACTGCCGTGAAATCTATCGTAGTGCCGTCGGACTTTTTGGCAGACACGGCCACTTCCTGACCAGGTTTCAAATTGTCATCAATCGCAAAACTAAAAGTTTCAGTTCCATCGAGAACAAGACTTGAAGCATTCTGCCCCTGCTTAAACTGCAGCGGTAAAATTCCCATACCGACCAAGTTGCTGCGGTGGATCCGTTCGTAGCTTTCCGCAATTACTGCTCGAACACCAAGCAAATATGGACCCTTTGCGGCCCAGTCGCGCGAACTGCCACTACCGTAATCCTTTCCAGCTAGAATAATCAGCGGGGTGTTTTCTTCGCGGTACTTCTGCGCAGCGTCAAAGAAGCTCATCTGCTGCCCGGACGGAAGATGCAGCGTCGCGTTACCTTCGACCCCCGGAACAAGCTGGTTTTTAATTCGAATATTGGCGAAAGTGCCGCGCGCCATAACTCGGTCATTGCCGCGACGGGATCCGTAGGAATTAAAATCTTCGTCCTTTACTCCGTTGCTGCGCAGATACTCGGCAGCGGGCGACTTACTAGCAATCGATCCTGCAGGCGAAATATGATCCGTCGTAACTGAGTCGCCAAACACACCGAGCACTCGAGCGCCGCTTATCGGCTGAACGGTTGTAGATTCAAGCGTTAAGTCGTCGAAGAAGGGCGGCTCCTGAATGTAAGTCGAGTCGTCGCTCCATTGATAAAGCTGTCCGCCACTAGCCTTGATGCTGCGCCAGGCGTCAGAGCCTTTAAACACTTCGGCGTATTTCTCTTGAAACATTTCACGGGAAACTGTCGAAGCTACTGCCTCTCGGACTTCCGCAGTTGTTGGCCAAATATCCTTCAAGAAGACCTCCTTGCCGTCTGAGCCAACTCCAATCGGATCTTTGGTGATATCCATTGCGGTTGAGCCAGCAATTGCAAAAGCAACTACCAAAGGTGGAGACGCTAAATAGTTTGTTCTCGTCAAGGGGTGAACGCGGCCTTCAAAGTTCCTGTTCCCGGAGAGCACCGCTGAAACTACTAGATCGCTACCGGTCACAACCGAAGAAACTTCTTCCGGAAGCGGACCTGAGTTTCCGATACAAGTTGTGCAGCCGTATCCGACTACGTAAAAACCAAGCTGCTCGAGATACGGAAGCAGGCCTGACTTCTCCAAATATGCCGTCACAACCCGTGAACCTGGCGCAAGGGAGGTTTTCACATAAGGCTTCACCTTCAAGCCGCGCTCGACGGCTTTTTTCGCAACGAGTCCGGCTCCTAGCATCACTGACGGATTACTCGTGTTTGTGCATGAGGTGATCGCTGCAATTACCACCGCACCGTGATTCATCTCCGCACTGGTTCCGTTGTGCTTGTAGGTACCGGAGCGCGATAAATCACTCGCACTAAGGCCGAGGCCCTTCGGACCTACTGGGGCTGTTAATGTTTTGCTGTATGTCGGCCCAAGGTCCCTTAGCGCAACACGATCATGCGGACGCTTCGGTCCTGCTACTGCTGGTTCAATGCTGGAAAGATTAAGTTCAACTACTTTTGTGTACTCCGGATCTGGGCTGTTTGGTGTCCTAAATAGCCCCTGAGCTTTCAAATACTTTTCGGTCAGCTCGATCAGCTCTTCTGGTCGGCCTGTCAGCCGAAGGTATTCGAGCGTAACGTCATCGGTTGGGAAGAAACTGACCGTCGAACCCTGCTCCGGCGCCATGTTGCCGATCGTTGCTCTATCTGAAACGCTCATGTGATCAAGTCCGTCTCCAAAAAATTCGACGAACTTTCCAACCACTCCGATCTCTCGACATATTTCAGTAATTCGCAGCACCAGATCAGTCGCAGTGGCTCCTTCTGGCATTGCCCCAGACAGTTTGATCCCGATAACGTCTGGTACAAGCATGTATATTGGTTGGCCGAGCATTACTGCTTCCGCCTCAATTCCACCCACACCCCAGGCAACCACACCCAGTCCGTTTACCATCGGAGTATGCGAGTCAGTACCGACGCAGCTATCCGGATATACAACTTTGTTTTTTCGATCGAAGTAAATCCCTTCAGACAAGTATTCGAGGTTCACCTGGTGAACAATGCCTGTCGATGGAGGCACCACGCGCAGATTCTCAAATGCAGTTGCTCCCCACTTAAGAAATTCATAGCGTTCTTTATTGCGATGAAATTCTATTTTTTCATTGAGCAGCAATGCGTCAGCACGATTGAAATAATCGACCTGCACGGAGTGGTCGATTACAAGGTCGCAGCGCACAAGCGGATTAATCTTCGATGGGTCGCCGCCGAGACGGTTCATTGAGTCGCGCATTGCCGCTAAATCAACAACAGAAGGAACCCCAGTGAAATCTTGCAGAACAACACGCGCGGGTTTATAGGGCGTCTCTTGGCGCTCGCCTACACTTGGCTGCCAAGCTGCAAGGGCGCGAACGTGGTCGTCGGTAAACCCGAAGCCGTCATTATTTCGCAAAACCGACTCGAGTAAAATTCGAATGCTATACGGCAGCCGAGACAACGGCCCCAATCCAGCCTCTTCAAGTGCCGGTAGGCTGGCGTAACTCACCGTGCCTGCCTTGTCGGTTTTTAGCTCACGTTTGACGTTGAAATCGCTCTTGACCGCTGACCCTGACATTCCCAACTCCTGTTTGATTGTTCTTATTTTTCTCTTAACCCCTGCGCGGTGGATATTATAGACCAGATTTGCTATGCGAAGCACTATTTTACAAGTGTTTACATCGCCTATGGGGTCAAAATGATTAATTCGGTGGAACAAGCAAATGCAGATAACCTCTGCATCGCCGGCGTCGAGCTCAAGCAGCTCAAAACCTTTCCCGACGATCGCGGTTTCTTTCGCGAACTGGTGCGCCATAACGATCCGTTTTTCGAAAATCGCTTTGCACAGTGGAGCCACAGCAAGATGGGCCGCAACACAGTCAAAGCCTGGCACTATCACCATTTGCAAATTGACTGGTGGTATTTGGGACTCGGTGTCGTGGAGGTCGTGCTCTATGACAACCGTGAGGAAAGTCCAACTTATCAGCGCAAGATGGTATTTAAGTTAGGGGATTCCGATGTTGATCCGCAGGCCCTAACCGCGGTGGTAAAAATCCCGCAAGGCGTGCTGCATGGATTGAAAGTTCTCACTGATACTGCTCATCTATTTTATATTACTAGTGAGACCTACAATCCGAACGACGAGGGACGTTTTAAATTTAACAGCGATTTGGTTCCGCACAGCTGGGGCAATCTCGAAGAATTGACCGTCGCCGACAACGATACGCGAGACTTTGTACCGACAAACGCACGAACAGCTATGGCTGAACGCTAGTTCTGCTCGGCTTCTTCTGCGCCCTTGCCTGTCATAGGAACAAAACGAACCGGTCCTAAATTCTGCGAGGAAAAGTTGTCTCCGTCGCGCTCGATTACCATTAAATTTTCACCTAATTGGTTTGCGCTTTGGACCGGTATAACCAGCCTTCCGCGATGAGCTAACTGATCGAGCAGAGGCTGCGGAATTTCTGGAGTTGCAGCTGTAACAATGATCGCATCAAAAGGCGCTTCTTCGGACCATCCTTGCCATCCGTCGCCTTGGCGCACTTCCACATTTTCATAACCCAATTCGGCAAGACGTTCTCTAGCCTGCTCGGCAAGCTCTTCAATGATTTCAATTGAAAATACTCGAGCGCCCATTTCAGAAAGAACCGCCGCCTGATATCCGCTACCAGTGCCGATTTCTAAAACGCGCGAACCCTGAGTTACTCGCGCTTCCTGAGTCATTAGCGCAACGATGAACGGCTGGGATATAGTCTGCTCGCTGCCGATTGGAAGCGCGCGGTCTTCGTAGGCTGAGCCGCGAAACCGCTTCGGTACGAATTCATGACGCGGCACACGCGACATCGCGGCGACCACCTCCCGATTGGACAACACATCGCGGTCGAGTCCCTTGCTTACAAACGGACCTTGCATATTCTCCTTCGCAAATTCTGGTGCTGAATCAGAACGAGCGCAGCCCCCCGCACAGCAGAGCGCCATAACTACCGAACATATCAATCTCGTTCTGTTCACCGCATCATCCTCCACCAGGACGCCAAGCCTGCCGCCAAGGATAAATTACCTGGATTCGGGCTGCTATTAAATTTGTTGACAGCTCACAGCTTCTACCCTTATCCTTCATTTAAATAATTGTAGGTTTATCAAATACTTAAGCCAGAGATCTGGCTCTAGTATACTCTGCTTTAGGCGGGTGGACGTTGTGCGGGGCTGCGAGATGGTACATGCTGCTCGGGCAATAGAATAATTATTCTAGTGCTTTGTAAAGCCTTCGTTTATTTTTGGTTCACGCAGTGTTATCTTATAAGCAGCTTAAAGTTGTGTTTTTTTGGGTGGGCGTGGCCGTATAATTCGCAGAGAGCGGAACGAATTGAATAACGTAAGACCAATCGAACGTGAGTACACAGCGAAGGAAGTTCAAACCATTCTTCGCGCTTTGACCGGCAACCAGGAAAAAATCGGCCTGGCTCTTCTTAATTACTACGCCCGAACGGACTTAGTCGTAGCAACCGGCAAATCGAAACAACGTGGACGTCCCAAGTACAGCTACGCAGACGTAGTTCTGCTCAGCTGGCTGTTTCGCATGAAGCGAGAAGGCCTCCCCGTTAACAGATTTCGCCGCGGTATCGCATATTTGCGCAAGAAGCTGCCGCGAATTTACGAATCTCCCAAAGATGTCGTGCTTTTAACTGACGGAAAATCTCTCTTCCTGAAGCACAAAGTGGAAGAACGCAAAGACATCGCTGAAGTTTTGACCGGACCACGCTCGGGGCAGTATGTTTGGGCCTATTCGATAGGTTCGCTAATCGAGGAAGTGGATAAGGTAATCGACTCCCAGCTTCCGCAAGCCGCGTAGCGCGCCTCGCTGTTTACCCGTTACTGCGATTTCGCCAATGGAATCCTCTTGCTCCAAGGCTCTCCTTGTATGTTTGCTCGAACGCTTTCAGAGCGTTAAGAAGCTCGGGGACAGTGCCTTGTCCCAAATTCCAGATCAGCTGTTGAATGACTCAGTTGGGCCGGAGACCAACAGTGTAGCTGTCGTAGTTAAGCACCTACACGGCAACATGCTATCTCGCTGGACTGACTTTCTAGCATCTGACGGCGAGAAGCCATGGCGCAACCGTGACGGGGAGTTTGAGGTTGGCGATAATTTCGAGCCTCAGCTGATTCGCAGCTGGTGGAATGAAGGCTGGGAATTAACCTTGAATACGATTGGGTCCCTCAAAGCAGACGACTTGCAAAAGACGGTTTACATTCGTGGGGAATCCCATTCCGTAATGGATGCCCTTCTGCGTCAACTCGCTCATTACGCATACCATGTCGGACAAATCGTAATGCTGGCCCGCCACGTCTGTGAAGCCGGCGGAATTGCCTGGCAGACCTTGAGCATCCAGAAAGGCGAGTCGCTTGAGTATAATAAGCGGATGGGGTACGAACAAAGCCGTGAAGACAAAAATTGATTCATACATTAAGTCTGCGCAAGACGCGTCAAAACATCTTAGTTCTTGCTCCGGCGATATCGCCGCGGTAGCCGAACGGCTGTGCTCAATTTTTAAAGGCGGTGGCCGGCTCTTTACCTGCGGCAACGGCGGCTCAACTTGTGACGCAATGCATCTGGTCGAAGAACTCGTTGCCAGATACAAGCGTGAACGTCCGGGCATTCGAGCTCATCACCTTTGCGACTCGGCGACCCTGACCTGCTGGTCGAACGACTATAATTTTGCATCAGCATTTGCGAGGCAAACTGAAACCCTTGCAGCTCCCTCGGACGCGCTGGCTGTTTTCTCTACCAGTGGGAATTCAGACAACATAGTCCAGGCGCTTAAAGCCGCTAAAAAAGTCGGGTGTACCAGCATTGGCTTCTTAGGGCGGGACGGCGGCGAAGCAGCAAAGCTCTGCGACATCTCAGTTATCGTTCCGGTACAAGTCACTTCGCATATTCAAGAGGCCCACGCAGTTATAATTCACGCAGTCTGTGAAGCCGTCGAAACAACATTGTTTCCCGAAGCTAAATAGGGCCCAGCTATGGCAACCAAAGACGACGTCATCGAAACTCTCAAAGAAATCATCGACCCGGAGCTGTTCATCGATATCTGGACCCTCGGTTTGATTTATGGCGTCGAGGTTGAAGAAGGTAAGGTTGACGTGAAGATGACTTTTACCTCCATGGCCTGCCCCGCCGGACCCCAGTTAGTAGAAGAAGTCAGGACAAAAACTTCTGAGCTCGAGGGAGTAGAGGACGTAAATGTCGAAGTGGTCTTCACTCCTCCGTGGCAGCCGTCAGACGAACTAAAAGCAATGCTGGGTATCTGAACGGATGGAATTTCTGCTACCCGAAGAGTTAGTTTCCTTCGAGGCCTCGCTGCGCCAGTTCTTCACCAAGAACGTCGGCAGCGCCGTGCTCCGCTCTTCGTCATTCGAGGACACTACTGAAGAGCTAAAATTAAACCAGGACTTATGGCAGCAAGTTGCAGACCTCGGTGTCTTTGCAGCGTGTGTCTCAGAGGGACACGGTGGTCTCGGCATGGGCATCGTTTCCGCCGAACTCATTTTAGGACTGTCCGGAGAGTTTCTAATCCCTGTCCCAGTCTTTGAGACGCTGGGACTCGGAGCAGCAATATTAGCGAACACCGGCGATACCGAGTACAGCTCCGACTTGCTTTCCAAGATTGCGGCTGGGGAATTGAGGGTGACCGCAGCGCTGGAACAACTGGCATGCTCCATTCCAGATGCAGTTGTGAGCACCAATGGAGCAGAATCTCGAATAACCGGAAAGTTCGACCTCTGCCCTAGTGCTGATTTCGCAGATGTAATCTTGGTCCCAGCACTTAATGCCAAGAAAGAACTCCGGTTATATGCGATTGAGCGTAGTGCCGACGGTATAAAGACTCAACGCACGCCGACTTTCGACTGCATTCGCCCATTCTACCAGCTGGATTTAAATAACTGCCCTGCGTCTGCGCTATGTGAGGAACCACTAAGTTCGAGTGCTCTGGCCGGTATGCGCGACGTTATGTCGCTCTGTGCTGCCGCGGAAATGACTGGAGCAGCCAGACGCTGCGTGAGCATGAGTGTCGACTATGCCCAAACCCGAACTCAATTTGGAAAGCCGATTGGCAGTTTTCAGGCAATCGCGCACAAGCTTGCCGATATGCACGTCCTAGTCGAGTCCTCTCAGGCCTTAGTACGCTTCGCCGCATGGGCCTGCGACAATGACCAAAGTCAAAGCCCAAGCGCGTGCAGCGCCGCTAAGGCATATGCAAGCAAAGTCTGTCCAAAGGTGGCTCAGGAGGCAATTCAGGCTCACGGCGGAATCGGCTTCACGTACGAGTACGACTTACACTTCTTTTTAAGACGCACTCGCACGCTTAGTGCCCTGTTCGGCACAGAGCATCAGCACAGCGCAAAACTCGCAGAACTATCCGCTTAGCTAATCTGGCTAGATATAAGTTCCGGGCTTCGGACGCTTGGCGCCTACCCTTATCTCGTTCGTCTGCTTATCTGTCCAAACGAAGTAGTGCTTGCCGCGCTTCTCTGGGTGCTCGACTAGGTGTTCTTTCGCTTTCGTGACCCATTCTCCGCCGTTACAGGCCTGACCGAAGGCCGTGATATGTGTCATAGGAAAGTTTGGCGCGTTCAGCGCTTTGAATTGTGTCCTTTGCTTGTCGAGCTTGGCTTTGACAGCACTGTATTCATTTTGAATATGCTCAGCCTCAGGGGTACCCTTCGCGGCTGCGTTCATTTTCGACTCGGCAGCTCGAAACTCGATTACGGTTTGCTGGATCTTTTCGTTTAGGTCTTTGATTTGATCCTTAAAATTCTCCTGCTTAAGCGCTCCCCCGCATTCAACCTGCGCATACGCTGCAGATGAAAACACGCAAATTACCAAGAAGACAAATGCTGCTCTGATAAATTCCATCAGTTCCTCCGCTTCGATGATTAATAAAGTCCAATCTGCTTGGCCGCAACCTGTGCCATAACTTCGCTTGTACCACCACCAATAGTATTTAATCGCAAGTCTCGCAGCCAGCGCTCGGGACGAAACTCTGTAGTATAACCATACCCTCCGTGCAGCTGGAGACAGCGGTCAGCAATTTCAATAGCCAGCTCACAAACGAGCTGCTTAACCAGAGCAGTCTCGGTCACACACGGCTCACCGTCGTTAATCCTAGCGATAATTTCGTGACAATAGGCTTTACCTGCGCGAAGTCTGCTCCACAGTGAGGCTAACAACTTCCGACTATTGTCGAACGAGCCGACAGTTCTGCCAAATACTTCCCGCTCGTTTACGTACTGGACAGTCTGCTCAAGGCAGGCTTCGGCGCCACCAAGTGAATTCAGGGTGAGCATCATTCGCTCCCAATTGAGCGACTCCATCGTGTAGTACCAGCCCTTGCCAATCTCTCCGAGGCGCTGAGATTCGTGCACCTTAACATCTTCAATTACCAGCTCTGCGGTGTCGGATGCGTGCCAGCCGAGCTTGTCGAGTTTACGGGCGACTTTGAAGCCTGGATCGGAGCAATCAACAACGAAGGTGGTGAATCCGCCGAAGCCTGCGTCCGGATCCGTTTTCGTCAGCATTAGGACGTAGTCAGCTCGGGCGCCGTTGGTGATAAAGGTTTTCGATCCGTTTAGTATGAAATGATCGCCGTCTCGGACTGCTCGGGTTCTCAAGCTTGCAAGGTCACTGCCCGCGCCAGGTTCTGTAAACGCGTAAGCGCCAATCGCATCACCGTTCACGGCACGCTCAAGCCATTTCTCTTTTGCAGCAGTCGTTCCTAGGCGATTTAGCGCTGCCGTGACAACTACGGAGTGCATGTTAACTCCTGTAGTAAAACCAACCGAGGGAACGCGGGCGAACTCCTCACACCAAGCACTCGCAAGGACGTAGTCTCCTCCGACACCACCCCATTCCTCGTCGACTAAAACTCCCAGAAACCCCTGCTCACCCATCTTCTTAAAAATCTCAGACGGGAAATCGTGGTCTCTCTCCCAATCGTCTATATTTGGCAGGACCTCCTTTTCAAGAAACTTCCTGACACTGCCTCGGAATATCTGATGCTCCTGCGAATATAGCCCCGACATTTACCTATCACCCTCCTCAAGTAATTCTTAAACGAAACTATACACCAACATTTCAAGAATGCCGATTGGTGGAAACTCTGGTTTACGGGGGATTATTGCGGAAGGGGCAAAGAAAAAACCGCCGCCGGCCTTTCGACCGACAGCGGCTTTATTACGCAAATGTTACTTCGCGTTGTCTTAAGCTCGCTTGCGAGCAGTCTTGCGGCGAGCGCTTGAACGCTTAGCAGCCTTGCGTCGAGCAGGCTTCTTGCGCTTAACAGCAGCCTTACGCTTAGCGGGTTTTTTAGCTGTTTTTTTCTTAGCAGCTTTACGCTTTGCAGGCTTCTTAGCAGCTGTTTTTTTCTTAGCAGCCTTGCGCTTTGCAGGCTTCTTAGCAGCTGTTTTCTTTTTTGTAGCTTTACGCTTGGTAGCCTTACGCTTAGCAGTTTTCTTAGCTGTTGTTTTCTTAGCTGCTTTGCGCTTGGTAGCCTTGCGCTTTGCCGGCTTACGCTTTGTAGCTTTACGCTTCGCTGTAGCCATATTTTGTTTTCCTCTTGTCTTTAGTAGTCACCGGCGCTGCGTTACTTCAGTTCCACTTCGCAGTTACTGCGTGTGTCGGCAACGCCTAGAAGATCTTCGGTCACCACACATCCCATCCGCACACTTCTTTATGTTAACGTCGAGACATTAACACAAGTATCTAGTGTACTAAAACGAATTCTAGACCTCGATCAAGTCTTTTGTCTATTTAAAAGTCACTCGACACACTTGATGATTAACTTTACGGAGTACGTCGCGTGACACTTGTTGGATGTTCCAACATTGGAAATGTACGCTCGAAGAACTGCATTTCATCGGCGATTTTAAACGTGATCAGAAACTCGTGATTGCGCAAAATTCGTTCGCGCGACGAGTTCTTCAGTTCATTTTTCGCCGCGATTTTCACTTGCGCAACACACGTACTACGGCGCAACCTGCGTACGATTTTCCCCTTAATCTAGACAATAATTTTACGTTGACTACTTCATACAGCACACCTCGATCGCGTCGATCACAAGTGATTTCCACACTGTTGCAAGCAACGGTGATCTCCGGAAATTCCGGTATCTGTAGTGTATTCCGCGATCGCAAAAAAAAGCGTTCGCTTCGTCACGCACACAAACGAAACGTTGAATTCCGTTTTGAACGCTGCGGCGAGAAACTTCGCGGCGCAAAAGGGCGCTAAGTAGTTGAAATTAAGAGGAGATTTTACACATTGAAGCGAAAATGCACGATGTCGCCGTCTTTTACGATGTATGTCTTGCCTTCAACACGCATTTTGCCCTGTTCGCGCGCACCAAGTTCGCCTTTGCACGAAATAAAATCATCGTAAGAAATAACTTCAGCCCGAATGAAGCCTTTTTCGAAGTCAGTATGAATCTTTCCAGCAGCCTGCGGAGCGGCAGTGTTTCTTTCGCACGTCCACGCATGGGTCTCCTTCGGACCGACTGTGAAAAAGGTAATCAAATCTAAAAGCTGGTAACCAGCAACGGCGAGCCGCTCCAGTCCGCTGCGCTCCAGACCAAGCTCATGCAAGAACTCCTTCTTCTCGTCTTCTTCCAACTGAGAAACTTCTGCCTCGACCTGCCCTGAAATTAACAAGACGGGAGCGTCCTCCTTTTGCGCATGTTGATAAAGCTTCTTAACCGCTTCATTCTCGCAAGTACTTGGGTCGGCAGCAGCCAAATCTTCGTTTACGTTGCCAACAAATAAAACGGGCTTGGACGTTAGCAGCTCCAACGATGCTAATTCTGGGCCTTCCGGGGTTGTTCTGAGTTGCACTCCCTCATCCAAATAGCGCTTAGCCGTATCAAGCAGTGCGAGCTCCTCACGCGCTTCCTTGTCACCAGACTTGGCCTTTCGCTGAATACGGTCGATTCGCCTCTCAACCGAAGATAAGTCGGCTAGCAGCAATTCCGTGCCGATAACATCGATATCGCCTTCTGGATCAACTTTGCCGTGAACATGAGTAACGTTTTCATCTTGAAAACACCGTACAACATGAACTATCGCGTCTACTGCACGGATATGACCGAGAAACTGGTTGCCCAAGCCCTCACCCTCGGATGCCCCTTTCACTAGGCCGGCAATATCAACAAACTCAATGGTTGTGGGGATGATTTTCACACTTGAGGCAATTTCAGACAGAATCGAAAGACGTGCATCCGGAACGGCTACAACACCGGTGTTTGGTTCAATTGTGCAAAAAGGATAGTTGGCGGCTTCAACTCCGACAGCTGTTAGAGCATTAAAAATTGTCGACTTACCTACGTTGGGAAGGCCAACTATTCCACACTGAAACCCCATTACAATTCTCCTTGGGCGTTATTAAAATCAGGCGCTTCAAATACACTGAATTCAGCGATAGACCAATCCAAGACCGGGTGTTCGCCGTGTTGGGTGAGTCGAATCTTCCTGGCTTTAGTCGGGGGAAAGACGAGGCTTACTGTCCGCGACTCCTGGACGACATATTTAAGACCCTCGTTGTCACGGGTGTCGAACACTATGCAACTTGATCCTGAATCATCGATTAGCTCAATGCTCAGCTCGCGGGGATAATCGGTGCTCCAAAAGCCGTAATCGAACTTAATTGAATCGAGTGTGCGTTCCTTATCCAGAGTAACCTGAATGAACATATCGGGCGCCTGGGGGCTGCCAGAGCCCCAACGAGAGCCGAAATCATCGTCAATCAAGAACTTCAGCCAGTCACCACGTGACGATGCCTCGATCTGGCTTTCGTTAAGCGCGATTTCAGGTCCGACAGGTCTGGAAAGTTCCAAATTGTGAATCACTACATATTCACCGACGGAATCGACTTGAAAGTGATAACCCAAGTCTCGAAGTCCGCGTCCAACCAGCTTTGCCTGATTCGAAACCAGCACAAACACTGAGTGCTCAATTCCACGTTCACCCTGATGTTCGTATTCGGGAATTCTCACGACTTTTGGACCCCTGAAACGGGAAAAGGTTATCCGTTCGGCGGTTTCAAATGCCGTTCGATAACCGATCCAATAATCTGTGTTGATGTGGGTGTAGTTGTGTTCGAGTAGCCATGCATACAAACCGCTCTGGTCTTTTGCTACCCGCTGGCCTTTGTAAACAAAAGGCTGGCCCGGTATCGCACCGCCATATGCGTAGTTAGACGAAAGGTTAAGCAATAGTATCAGAATGGGAAACAGCAGCGCGGCAGGCACACCGATACGCTTTCTCACGGCGTCAAAGGCTGTACCAGTCAAAACGAAGAGAACTGAATACATCGGAAGCAAATACCGCGGCGCCTGAGAGAGCCAGCCGAATTGGCTCGCTGCAAAAATCGTCGGCACCAAGACCAGAAACAAGGCCACAAGGCTCCATGAAGCGTTTACACCCAAACGGTCATCACTCTTCTCGGAGGCATCACGCCAGGCAGCGACAAACAGCAATGCAAGCGTGAGGTATAAAATGTAGGCGGCAATCGTACTGCCGGGGAAAAGTTCGTTGTCCGCCCAGAAACGGCGCGCGCCAATCACTATGGGGAATGCTTCTGAGAAAAACCCTGCTAGATGCTTCCCGAAGTCTCCACCTCCACTAGGTTGAAACAACCAGAGCGACTGGAAACGCGGATGGTGCATCAAATTAGCCCACCAAAAAGGGGCTCCTCCAATCACAAATCCCGCTGTTCCAACAGCGCCGCTGCGAAGCGTCTGGAGCAGCCCCTTACGCTTGACACAGGTGTAGGCAAACACCATCACCGCAGGCACCCCGTAAAAGATAATTTGGTTGTTGACCCACCAGCCTAAACCGAACAGTAGGCCCAGGATGAAAAACTTTCTGGCCGATGGGCGTGGCAGTCTAAGTAAATCGACAGAGACGATGATCGTCAGCGTCCCTATAACCACTAGTTCAAGGAAGCCGCCTCTTGCCTTACCACTCCACATGATAAGCGCACTTGGAGCAGCAGCGGTGCACAGCGCTGCAACAGCAGCTCCAGCTCTGCTGCAAAACTTCGTAGCCAATACGTAGACCAAGCCAACGTGCAGCAGCGAAAAGAAAAGCGGCACGATCTTTAAAGCGAAGGATGAGATACCAGTTATTGCAAACACTGCTGAGGCAAGAATTGCCTCCAGACTGCCCATATAGGCCTGGCCATAATAGAATATCGGCCAGTCTGAACCTTCTAGGATGTGTTTCGCCATCAAGCCGACAATTGCTTCGTCGGAATCAATCACCCAGCCAACCTCAGCCAAATGCTGAAACCGCAACATCGCCGCAAGCAGGACAATTGAGGTAATCGCTAAAATATCAAACGAGCGTGAAGCTCCGTCTTCACGCGGAGACACGTCGGGATTCCTCCATTGGTGGAAGCGATGCTCCGGAGAAGGTACCTTTTTTAGCTGCGAAGAGGCTGTAGGCATCACAAGTAAGTTCGGCCGTTCTTCTCCAGGAGAAGCTCTTAGCCCGTTTCAGTCCGTTTTCGGATAGTATGCGTTTTCGCTCCTCCGATTCAAGCAAATCGCAAATCGCACTAACCCAGGCATTTTTGTCACCGTCGTCGAGCAGTAGACCGCTGGAACCGACGACCTCAGGAATCGATGAATTGTTAGACGCTATCACGGGGGTTCCGCATGACATTGCTTCGAGCACTGGAAGACCAAAACCTTCGTACAGACTGGGAAATGCAAATAAATCGGCCGCACGATACAAATCCGGCAGGTCAGAATCTGCCACAAAACCTAGCAGCTTCACATCCTGCCCTACCTCACAACGGCGAATTGTCTCGAGCAGGCCCGGATACTTGTCGTCACTTTCATAGCGCCCGGCAAGAGCCAAGATGGGTTTCGCTTTCGTCCTGCGAGACGCTTCAGAAAACGCTTCGACCAGAAAAGGGACATTCTTTCTCGCATCTATCCCTCCGACATACAAAACAACAGGACGATCGCCCGGCAAACCAAAGCGGCATCGCACATCAAGGGGATTGTCACCTACGGGGGTAAAACTTGCACCGGCGGCCAGAGGAGTTACCGCAATTTTATCTGACGCAATGCCTAAAATCTCAACTACGTCACGCTTTGTGGCTTCACTGATTGCGATGATGCCTGCAGCCCCCTTAATCGCTTGAAGTTCGAGAAAACGGGCCAGTTTGAAGCGCCAGTTCGGCTTCCCAGCGCGGTATAAATCAGCAAACTTAAGCGGGATGAGATCCAATACTGTAACTACATAAGGTGTCTTTAAGCGGCAGGGCGCGTCGACGTGAGCAAAGAAGTGAAACAAATCTAAATTGAGCCGATCAATTCGCCTGGGAAGTAGAATTTGCTGCTCTACTGTGTGGCGTCCGTAGGGGAGCAGGTCGTAGAGCCTTTTCTCGAGCTCGCCCGCACCCAAGCGCTGAGTACTGCACTCTTCAAGCTCGATTTCAGGCTGCTCGAACTCGGCCAGCATCGTCCGGAGTTCCCCGGTTAACTCAGCGGTATACCGCCCGGTTCCGCGGCCATAGTGCGCTTTGAAGCCCTGTTCAGTCGGGCGAAGGTCAAGCCCAACTCTGAGCTTTTGCTCGTCCGCTCTCATCGTCAACCTTTGTATCCGACTTTTCCATGGTATGTG
>JAGRAN010000083.1 GCA_020434585.1 Bdellovibrionales bacterium | reverse complement strand
GGCAGTGGAATGGGCGAGACCTTCGACGACAAGAAGCTGCGTTACGGCAAGGTAATAATTCTGACTGACGCCGATGCCGACGGGATGCATATCAGCACACTGCTGTTAGCGTTCTTTTTTACCCATATGCGCAAACTGATTGAGGGCGGATATCTCTACATCGGCAAACCACCGCTTTACGGCGTATTTCCCTCGAAACGCGGAGCGTCCACTAACGGTGCCGGTCCCGCGACCAAGCCCAAGCGCGCAAAGAAAACCAAAAAGAAAGAGGCCAATCAATCCGCAGGAAATGCGATCTGGCTCTATTCAGATGACGAGCTGGCAACTGAACTGGCAAACGATCGCTCCTTATCGTCGGCCAGAGTGGTTCGCTATAAGGGCTTGGGGGAGATGAATCCCGATACCCTTTGGGAAACTACATTGAATCCCGATACTCGTACGCTGCTTAAAATTACCGCCGAAGACGAAGAGGCAGTTGTGCAGGGACTGAAAGATTTGATGGGCAGTGATTCCAGCACTCGTTATGAGTTAATTGTAAACAGTGCAGACAGCCTGGAGCTTGATCTCTAATTATGTTCTTTGTGACCTTCGTGTTATAGCGATCCTGTTTGGTATGTAGGGAATCGCAATGTCGAAGCTGGAAGTACTAAGAACTAGTGGAAAGTGTTCGTTTTATCGAATAGCACCTGACGGCGCGACTCCTGTTGCGCGTTTTGTTGCCTCTACTCCAGAGACCCGCGCTATTTGCAACGATCCGCTGATTGCCGGAGTCAATTACACAAAAAAGCTGCGCTCGGCTTGCGAAGTAACTCTTGCAGCATTGTCCAAATATTCCGAGATAGAGTTCGTCGAACGTCAGACCGTAGTCCTCAACATTTTGCGAGGCGGGTTGAACTTTGGTCTTCGAGAGGCGCTTGCTGACGCTTTTGATTGGAACCAGCATACCACAGCCTTTGTCAGCGCGCAGCGCAGCAGAACCGAAGCTGATTCGGAATCCTGGAAGATAAAGGAAAATGAATACAAGAAACTGCACGTTCCCCAGCACGCATGCGTGATTTGCGGCGATGTTGTGGCAACGGGAACGACATTGCTTTACGCATTAAAAGAGTTTTTGCGAACCGCCGAAACCGAGCAAACTCGAATTTCCAGCCTAGTATTCTTTACCATTGGCGGCCAGCCCGCCGAGGAAGTGCTGCACGAGTGCGATGCCCTGTGTCGCAAAGCGTTTGAAGGTTATAAAGGCGCCTCAATCATATATTTCGAAGGCAGGTTCAACGTTGCACGCGAAGACAGTGATTTAACAATTAAGCAAACTGGAACGGACCTAATTCGCTCTGGAGCGATAGCAGCTCCGGAATTCATCAGTTCTCAGTATGATAGTCCGGCATTCCCGCTTGAACGTTGCGCTATTTACGACGCAGGTTCCCGCGCGTTTTATCCTCCGGCGTTCTATGAGGATGTGCTGGGCTATTGGCGTGAGGTGCGCCGTATTGCAAACGAAGGTGTAAATTACGCTTCGTATATAGCAGAGCGATTTCCCGAGCTTGATGTTTCAAGATTTGAGGGCGCGCAGCTTAAGGCAGTCTGCGATACACAAATTGCAAAGCTGGAGCGCGTGCTCTAGTCTCCGCTGCCGAGCAGCTCTAAAATTCGCCCAATTGTTACAAAGCCTTTTTTCAGTCGGTCGAGTCCGAAGTGCTCGTTTGGAGCATGGACCAAGTCTCCCGGCAGCCCGTAACCGAGCAGCACAACTTCAGCACCGCTGGCTTTAGCTAGCTCGGTTACGATTGGAATTGATCCGCCTTCCATAATGAATTTACATTCCGTTCCGGCGAGTTCGGTGTATGCCTGCGCAGCAGCCTGAACCACGGGGGTGTCGGGGCTGGTAACTACAGCGGTGCCCCCACCTTGGTGAACTTCTATATCCGCTGTAATTCCTGCCGGAGCTTTGCTTTTTAGAAAGTCTGCAACAAGGTCACCGATTTTTTTCGGGTTTTGGCCAGGCACGAGGCGACAGGAAATTTTAGCGATTGTTTCGGCAGGAATGACGGTTTTGAATCCATCCCCGGTGTAGCCGCCGCGAATGCCGTTTATCTCTACGGTCGGGCGCAGCCAACAGCGTTCTGCGGGTGAATATTTAGATTCGCCGCCAGTCGGCTCAGCTCCGAAGGTGCTCTTATAAAAATCCTTGTCGAAACTAAAGTCTATTTTGGCGCGCTCCTGTTCGGATAGCTCTTTGATGTCGTCATAAAAGCCCGGAACAGCTACTTTACCGTCCTTGTCGTAGAGCGACGCAAGCATTTCGGACATCGCTCGGTTGGGATTGTAGGCGATGCCGCCGTGCCCACCAGAGTGCAGATCTACACTCGAGCCGCGCAGCTTCATTGTCATTACGGCGATCCCTCGAATGCCTAATGTAACAGCGGGCTGCAGTTTATGGTGGAATCCTAAATCAACTATCAACAGATGGTCCGCTGCTAGCTGCTTCGCGCGCTCGCTGACGATTCGGGTTAACCCGTCGCTGGCGGCTTCTTCTTCGCCTTCAATTAGCAATTTGATGTTTACTGGGAGTGACCCATCGCGCTGCTTTAACAGCTTGATGGCGTTTAGCACATACCAGCACTGACCCTTGTTGTCTTGTGCTCCACGTGCGTAGACCTCGCCGTCTCGAACTGTTGGCACAAACGGGTCGCTCTTCCAAAGCTCAAGCGGATCGACGGGCTGAACGTCGTAATGGTTGTAGATCAGCACAGTGGGTTTATTGGTATCCTGTTCGTTTTGAGCAAAGACTACCGGGTGTCCGCGAGTTTCCCATTGTTCGGTATGAAGACCAGCCTCGCTAAGAAACTGCTCGACCCAGTTGGCGCAGTCTCGAACGTCTTTGGCGAATTCCTTCTCAGTCGAAATACTTTTGAAGCGCAAGAACTCATAGAAGCCGTTGACTATGTTGTCTGCATTGTCATCGTACAGTTTCTGCAGAGCTAGAATATTTTCACTCATGAGTCCTCCCGCGGCTTAACTTTAGAGAATCTGGAAAAAGCTGCGCAAACTGAGTTAATGCCTCACGGTATGCGTCAGATTTAAATCCTGAAACCAAACTTAAAAAATCGGACATACACATCCATCGGCACGAAGAGAACTCTACATGATTCGCATCGGCATTTAAATTTATTTGTGCGCTTTCGTTTAGACGAACCAGGAAATAGTTCTGTTCTTGTCCGTGGAATCCGCGTCGATAAAGTTTTTCAGGCCAGTCGTACTTAATTGGCTCAGGCAGGCTGCCGATGATTTCGACGTCGCAAGTTCCGATTTCCTCTTTCAATTCACGGAGCAGGGCTTGTTCCGGCGTTTCATCGGCTTCAATTCCGCCCTGCGGAAGCTGCCAGGCACCGGCAACGTCTGAACGCTCGCAAGCAAGGATTTCTCCATTCGCGTTGACGACCACTGCAGCAACGTTTCTTCGGTAGAGCTTCTTCATTTAACGCCTAAAACTGATGCCGTATCTAACACGAACGGATTGTTCGGCCATTTCTCAAGCAGTCGCAATATTTCAGCTTCTGCCGGCTGAATTTGGCCTGAGTCTCGCAGCGCTTCAATATATTCAACTGCTGGAAGGGGTCCAACTTTTTCAGAGAGCTCGACCAAATCGGTTTGGATTTCTTTGGCAAATAGTTCGATAGATTGCTCCGGTCTGCCGGTTCGCCTTAGGATCTCTGCCAAAGTAGTTACAATAAACACCCTATCGACGCCGATGTCTGAGCGGCGTGGGTCGCTAAGTACGGTTCGCAGAAGTGCCTCGGCTTGGTCTTCTTTGTCTGCGCGTGCTAAGCCTCGCGCGTACCCTGTGATGACCTGCGCATCGGCAGGGTCTGCAGCTAGGGCGCGCTCAAATTTTGTGAAAGCCTCGTCAAAGCGCTCGAGTTCCAACAGGACCTCTCCATGATTTGTCAGCGTTCGCACTGTTGGTGCCTTAAGCAGCTCTAGGTATCGATCGTAGACAGCGGCTAACTCAGTCCAAGCCTCCTGATGTTCATAAACTTTAAAAAATTGCTCAAGCGAACGTTCCAGCCTTGGAGCGATGACGTGATATCGCCAAGCAAGCAGGGTCGCGTCGTCAAAACGGCCGAGCAGTAGGCTAGAGTCAATCGAATTGATGTTCGCATTTGCGTCGAGCGGGTAGCGCTTTAGATGTGCTTTGGCGGTCGCAGCAGCCTGTTCGTCTCGTGACAGTTCCGTTTCGTATGCCCATTTGTTGTTGAGTACGTCAGCCTGATTGGGGTTTGACTGTAGGCTTTTCTCTGCTGCAGCGAGTCCTTCCTCAGGCACTCCAGCATTTCTCAGGCAGTATGAGAGTACTGCGTTTCCAACAAGAGGACTTTTTTGTGCCGCATCTCTTAGTACTGTTAGCGCCCTGAAGCGCTCGCCGCGTTCAATATGTTCGAACGCTTCACGATGCTGTTCTCTAAAAGGTCGACTCAAGCGGCTAATTGATTCCCATTCCTCCTTGAGAGCATCCGGGTGGTCTAGACACTGCGCTTGATGAAAAAAGCCTGCAGCGCGCGAATGCTGGCCTCGAGTGGTGCAGAATTTACCAGCAGAAAAAAGTGCTGAGCCATTAAAAGTCCACTCTGTTGCGTTCTGATCGAGCAGGGCTTCAGCAGCAGTCATGTCGCCCTCGTTCAGAGCTTTGAGAAATAGCAGCGCGCTCTGAGGGATGCATTCGCCGTTGCAGCTTTCGAAGCGCTGTGGGTCGCTAAGGGCGGATGTTAGCCGAGCTAAGCTAAAGGGAGGACATGGTGTGTAGACTTCCGGAGAGGAAGTGATGCACAGACAGCCCATCGGCAGAGCGTAGCTCAGTCGAACCAAGGAAAAAATTCCAAAATGACCGGAGCCTTCGATGATCTGGTTAGACAAAAGACCGAACCCGGCAAATGGTTCTTTGGACTTTACCGCGGTAATAAGCTGGAGTGCGTCACACGCGGCCAAGCGTGCCCAGACCATAATCTGCGGTGTGTGCCTCTCATCCAAAACCACCGCTGGAAAGTAGTACCGGTCCCCATCCAGGACCAGGAAATCAAAATCAGGAGCTGCGCCCAGTCGGTTGTCAGTAAAAACCGGGGAGGAGGCGGTTTGAAAGGAATGCCGCGGTAGGAGGCTGTTATCGGAAGCAGAAATTTCAGATCGCAGCATCTCAATCGAGTCGGGCAGATAAAACATCCACTGCAACGAGGCATTTTCACGCAATGGCTCGCCGCGGCGCCTGCGCTTAAAAAGGTCGGGGCCAGCAACAGTGCTGAGCTCCGCTGCTGACGAAATGAGGGAATGTGATAGTTCCACACTAAAATGCGTTGTTGTCAGATTGCCGGTGAACGAAGATAAAATAGCGTAGATTGGTGATTTAACAAAGAAGTCCAAATGCGAATAGCTGCAATTACATGGACGGCGCTGATTTGCTTAATAGCTGGCGCCTGCTCTTCTGCGCTGGCACTGCGCCACGGCGTATACGAAGAGTTGGTTTCGAGTGTGCTCCGCCGAGCTGGGCAGATGTCATCTTGGACTTTGCCTCCCCACATCGAAGCCGCGTGCTTTCCTACGCGTGTGAATTCAATCTTTTTCGATTGTCTGTTTGGACCGTCAGCCTCGCTCGATGTGTTCTATTTAACCATGACGGTTTCACTGGTGCTTGGATTGTATGGATGTGTAGTGCTTGGCCAGAGATTTAATCTGACTTCTGTGGGACTCTGCATAATTCCCTGCGTCTATTCGACTTTGGGTTTGAACGATACGCTGTCGGTTGCAGAGTTTGCGCTGCTTCCCTGGATGCCCGCGGTATTGCTGGGCAGCCGATTTACGCAGATTTTGTTCCTTCTCCTCTCAGTAACGTGGGCGGCTGCGAGTGTGCATTGGTACTTGCCAGCCTCGGCAGCGATACTGACTGTGCTCGCAGCGCTGGAGCCGGCGCGCACTTTTGAGCGGCTTTCGTTGGCCGGGATATCTCTGTTTGTATGCCTCGTAGTTCAGCAGGCTCTTTATCCGGCAGTGATTCCATTTTTTCTCAGAGGTTTAGACGTCGACGCATTCGAATTCATTGCTAGGTTTTACGGTCTAAGCGCTCCGGATTTTCACCGCAGCTTTGCGCTGGTCGTGCTGTTTGCTGGCGCATTGGCAGCTGTTATTTGGCGGCCGGTCCGACTGGATAGAAGGTTGCTCAGATTTCTAGCATTCTCAACTGTGCTGTGTCTGTTGTTTGTCTTGTTTCAACCACTGCTTGCGTTGTTTGCAGGAGCAGCGCTCGCGTTTGCTTTTGAAGACGAAGATGCGAAAGACGCTGTCGTCGGCTGGTTTCCTCCGCTGATGATACTAATTGGCATGCACCTCGGCTGGGATCACGTTGTTAAATACTCCAATGTGATGCACGGCGGAGCAATGTTATCTGCTGAGGTTAGCTCACGCGGCAGGCATGACACCCGGCCGTTTAACGATGTCTCACAACGCCTTAAGCTTGCGGCGCAGGATTTGCCCGTGTTTATTGACGAGCGAGTGGCGTTGTATGCCCTTGCTAATCCTAATTCCGCGTTTGGCTCGGTGCTCAATGATTACATGAATGTTATCTCCGGAGGAGAGAACTTGGGTGCTGTAATCACTGCGTGGAAGCTAAATGCTGCCGTCGTAAAAAAGGATACAACACTTTACACTATGTTGAGTGGGCTACGTTCTTGGAATGAGTCCGTGCGCTGGCCGCAGGGGCAGGACTTGACTGTGCTGCTTGAAGCGCCAAGCCCCGATTCGAGTTCGCAGCTATCTCCTCGCCAGTAGTTTTTCTGCGGCTATATCGAAAGTAAGATCGTCTAACTGTTCGCCGGATTGCATGTCCTTAAGGCTGCACTTACCGACAGAGAGCTGCTCGTCAGAAGCGATAATCGCGAAAGGAACCTCGATTCGATTAGCAAACTTCAACTGATTGGCGAGCTTTTTAACTTCTGGATAAAGATAGGCGTTGAGGCCGGATTGCCTTAGCTTCGAAGCAAGAGCGCAGCTAGGTGCGACGGCTGCTTCGCTTCCGATAGTAATTAGCACGTCTGCAGGTGTGCTGCGCGCCGACAGCTTTTCCAGTTCTTCCAAAGCCGCCATTAGTCGATCAAGGCCGATAGATGCCCCAACTCCGGGAAGCTGCCGATTCGAATACACCTCAACTAAGTTATCGTATCTTCCGCCTGAGCAGATTGAGCCGATGTCGGGCAATTCGGAACAAAGGGTTTCAAAAACGGTCCCAGTATAATAATCCAATCCTCGGGCAATCCTCAGATCAATTTCCAAGCACTCGGCAGGAATTCCGTAGGCTTCAGTATTGTCGATGACTGCTTTCATTTCTGAGGCTCCGAGCATCCCAATTTCGGAGCGTCCAACAATTTGTGAAGCTGCCTCTATGGCTGCACTTGGACTGCTTTCGGATATTTGCAGAAACTCCATTAACCTTGACGCCTGATCACTGTCGAGGCCCGCGGTGTCAGAGAGTTCTCGGCGGACAGCCTCCTCTCCTTGCTTATCAAGTTTGTCGATGGCGCGCAGAACGGCCGCGGAGCTTCCGCTAACTCCCAGTGTTTCCAATAAACCATTTAGCAGTTTTCGATTGTTGATGCGGATCTTATGAGCAACGCCAAGTTCCTCGAGAGCCGAGTGGATGACTGCAACTATTTCAGCATCAGACTGAGCTGATGCAGCGCCTAGGATATCGAAGTCGCATTGAATGAATTCCCGGAAGCGGCCGCGCTGCGGTTTTTCGGCGCGCCATACTGGAGCGATGTGATAGCGCTTAAACGGAGAGCCCAAGTCATTCGTATACATCGCAGCAAATCGCGCCAGCGGCACAGTCAAGTCGAAGCGCAGCGCGACGTCTCGGCCGCCGTTATCCTCGAAACGAAACAGCTGCCGGTCGGTTTCTTCCGAACCTTTGCCTAAAAGGATTTCGGCATACTCCAGGGCAGGGGTGTCGATCGGAGTGAACGCAAAGGACGCAAAGACGTCCTGCAGTGTTCGAATCATCTGCTCGCGAGCCAGAGCGGCTTGGGGCAAATAGTCTCTGAAACCCTTCAGCAGTCTGGGTTGGATCTTGCTTTTACTCAACGCTCCGCCCTCAAAAGTATGGTATTGATTTTGCTAGTGTTTATATGGGAATAGTTGGTATTGTCAATATTGCAGGTATTAGCGCCCGTTGTGTTCAAATTACAGTCGCTGGGTGTAATAAGTTTATACACCGAGCAGCTTAGCAGTTCAGGTGAGGTTGTTTTTTTATGTGTTCAGGATCGCCAAGAAGTACAATCAGGACAAATTCAGGTTTTACGCTGGTCGAGCTGATGGTATCGCTCGCAATAGTCAGCATTTTAGCCGCCACGGCTATACCGGCCTATCAAAGTTTCCGCGAACGTGCCTATGATGCCACTGCAGAGTCTGATTTGACGAACATCGTCAAAGGGATTTACGCGCTTCAAACCGAGGGGCTGGGCGATCAGACAGTAATCTGGCTAAACCTCAACGGACCGGAATCTCTGCCGCCCCCAATGCGTGAAATCAAACTCTCGGATGGGACGATTGCCCGCTGGATCGTCAAGCTGCCGCTCGGCGACGGCAACGATCTTATTTATGTATGGGTCGAGCATCAGTCGGGTGCTCATATGTTTCGTTATTGGGAGTTGCTGGGCAGCAGGACCCGTCAGCGAATCAGATTGTGATAGTTCGGAACAGGCATGACAGATCAAGGAACGGGCGACAGTTATAGCGATTTAATCGAAGACAGTATCGACGACCTTAATCAGGGCGGAGATTTTGCCGGAACAGCAATCGACAACGCGAAGGAGCGAAAAGCTAAACGCAGCTCTGCTCTAAAAAGTCCCGTGGTGACGGCACTCGGCATCTTGGCCCTGTTTAGCTCCGGATGGCTGTTTTATGAAAAGTCCCTGGCTGAGAAGAATTCTATCACGATCGGTGAGGCTAACACCCAAATACAAAACTCAATTAACGACGTGGGTAAGCAGGAGTCTCGCAAAGCGGCCAATGCCGTATTGTCAGTTGTCAGCACAAAGCCGGAGGAGGCAAAGTCTGCGAAAAGTTTAGAATCGCTAACTCAGACCCTAGTTGCTTCCGGCGTGGCGCCTGAACATGCGGAAGAATTAAAGACAGCAGTTTCTACCGTACAAACTAAGGCACCTTGAACTTTTCACGACCTTTCCTGCAGGAAGAATCCGTTCACAAAACAGTTCTCGAAAACGGTGTCAGGGTCGTAGTTGACCGCATCGAGCACAGCAGCAGCGTTTGTGTATGCGTCGGCGTGCTGGGTGGACTGCGGTCTGAATCGCCGGAGTCGGCTGGAATTACCCATTTGCTGGAGCACGTGCTGTTTCGCCGTACAGCTACGAAGAGTTCGAAGACAGTTGCAAAAATTATCGACTCTTTCGGGGGCGATATTAACGGTTACACCGATACCGACGGAATGTATCTTTATGCACACGTCCCGAAACAGCAGGCCGGCGCGGCTCTGAGATTTCTGGGGGAACTACTGCTCAGCCCAACCTTTACCGATGAAGATGTTGAGCTAGAGAAAGAGATCATTAAGCAGGAAATTCTTGATGCTCACGACAATCCGCCAACGGTAATTTATGAAGCGTTTTGTGAGTTGATGTGGAGCGGAAGTCAGCTGGCCCTACCAATATACGGTTCGATTGACACGGTCGGAAGTTTTGATCGGCGAGCGCTGCAAGAGCTCCGTGAGTCTTCGCTTTGCGGAAAGAAAGTACTGATTGCCGCGGCAGGCGCAGTGGACCAGCAGGAGTTTGTTGATGTTTGCAGAGAGCTGTTTGAAAACTTTGATATGGGGAGCGAACCGTCTCGCGAGCAGGTCGCTTGTTCGCACGGATTTGCAGTTAAGCCGCAAAGCGTCGGCCAGTCCTACCTAACTCTTGGCTTTCCGTGGGAGCACCTGAGCAGCGAATCGTACTATCAAGGGCTAGTCGCCTCCTACATCGTTGGCGAAATGATGTCTTCGCGCTTGTTTCAAAAGGTTCGAGAAGAGCATGGTCTTGCGTATGATATTTCGTCAGAGATTGATGCGCATATCGATACCGCTGCGCTGTTGATAAACCTGGCAGCCGAGCCAAAGAACATGCAGCGTGCGGTCGAGCTAGTCATGGAGCAGCTCGATGATGTTAAGCAGTCTATTTTGGATGAGGAAGTAGAGTTGGCGATTGGTTCGCTAGCCGCTCATCTTGCGATGACAAGTGACAGTATAACTGCAAGAATGTGGCGATGCTTTGAAAGTGAGCTTTACTTTGGCCGCCATGTGACGCTTGCCGAGGTGCTTAGGAAAGTTGAAGCTGCCGATACGGAGATTTTGCAAAAGCTGTACATCAGTCACTTGGCTGAAGGGAAAGCGTGCGGAGTGATCGGTGGAGAGACGCAGGAGTATAAGCCGAGCCGTAAATTGCTTAAATGCTGCGGCGCAGAGGCTAACTAAAGGAGTAGCAAGTGGGGAAGATTTTTGTTCTTGA
>JAGRAN010000082.1 GCA_020434585.1 Bdellovibrionales bacterium | reverse complement strand
TCCGAAAACGAAGTGCGGACACTTCAAAAGAATCTGGAACCTATTAGAGTCGCCTGCAAAGCAATCAAGTCGGCGGAATCATTCAATCTCCTGGGCACCTTGTCGTAACTAGGGAAAATCGGTCTAGCCCAGAGGAGACGGACACCGCCTGTGACCGCATAACTTAGACCAGGGTCCCAAATGTCGTTTCGGGGTGATCAAGCATGAAGGCAGTTTCTGTGAAATCCAGGCTTCTCTGGATGTTTCTTTTCTTCGCATTGTCGATTGGCTCGGCGTCTGCAGCTGATGTCGATATAGAGGCACTATCTGAGCCAGTTAGCATCGTCGTTAAAGCACAGTGCTTCGACCAAGACGGCAACGACCCGGGGACTCCGAACATAACAGTGGCCAAAATTTGGGCAGCCCCAGACAACCCCTCTCCTACGATTCAAGCCGCGTTGCAAAGTATCATCCAAGCCGGAGCTGCGTTCCCGAGGTATTATGTGTCCGAGGCGCCAACTGAAACAGGGAACAACTTGTACTATCCCAGCGGAAGGAATGGTCAGGGCAATGTTCCAAGTTTATCATCGACCCTTGAAACTGGCTTATACTACCTCTTCAACACTTCTTTCCTGTACACCTTTAGCGACTTCGGAACGGGACCAACCAGCGAATCGAATCCTGGCCCAGCAAGTCTTTCAGAGTATGTTTGCAAATCCAACGAAATCTTTGTCATCGACAAGTTAACGGTAGAGCTGCCGACGAGTACAATTGAAGCGCTTTTTATGAGCGCCCCTGGTGAGGACGTAATCAACGACATTCTCGAGAAAGCTGCGAAAAAAGTTAAGCCAAAAACAGAAAGGCACGCGACAGATTGTGGCTATATCAAGTCCCAGAACGCCCCGATCCCCGTGGGTCACACCAATGTGTCATCAGATCCTACGAGACCAGTTTACGCAGTTACAGATTGGCTGCGAGACGAAGACACTTTAGATCTCCTCACAGAAAAAGCCGATGGGCTTGTGGTTCTCGATCCAGAACGCTGCAAGAACAGCGCAATCATAAACGAAGAGACACAGACTCCGCACGTAGTCGACTAGGCTTGCATATCACAAACCTAACCGCCCTTCTTCTTAAACGCACCCGAGAAAACATCCTTCGGCGGGACAAAAGTATCTTCAAAGTACTTGTTACTCCAGCGCATGAGCTCATGAAGCATCGGACCAAGATCTCGTGATTTTTTAGTCGGAAGATATTCGTAGCGAAGGGGATTGCTTTGATAGGCGCGCTTTTCAAGCATGTCCCACTCTTCGAGACGACGCAGGCGCGTAGTTAAAATATTTGTTGAGATACCTTCGGGTGAATCCAGAAACTCACTGAATCTGCGCGGACTCCTCACCAAGAGATCACGCAAAACTAGTAAAGTCCACCTATCGCCGAGCACATCCAGCGCTTGAGCTATCGGACAATGAGAAAAATCTGCATGGTCTGGCATTGGTATCCTGACTTTACTTTGTGCTCAGCCTCAAGTATCATATAGTCGCTTGCAAAACGCAAGTGACTATCCCAAAACGACGGAGATTTTACTTACATGCTAGATGCGATCCTCAACGAATTTCACGCCGAAGCTGAAACAACCCGCAATGTGCTAGCCGCAATTCCGGAAGGCAAATTCGACTGGAAGCCTCACGCAAAATCAATGTCTATCGGTGCTCTCGGGCAACACATTGCCTCAACTCCCACCGCTATCTGCAAGATTTTCAGCGTAGATACTTTCAACTGGGAAGACATGGAGCCGGATTCCGAAACTCAATGTACGACCACAAAAGAGCTGCTGCAATTGTTCGACAAAAATATCGAAGACGCTGATAAGACAATTAGAAGCTGGGACGCGTCGAAAGCAAACGGCATGTGGAAGCTCAACAAAAATGGAAAAATTATTATGGAGCTCCCGCGGGTAGCCGGACTCAGAGGTTTCCTTCTGAATCATACCTATCATCACCGCGGACAGCTTACCGTCTACCTGCGTTTGCTAGACGTGCCAGTTCCGCCAGTCTACGGACCAACAGCAGATATTAATCCATTCGAATAAAACCTTACGTCCGGGTCCTCTAAAAAACTAGGGGCCCGGAATTACAACTCTCCTACCCCGCGTTCACGTCAACTTTTCAATGATGTTCCCGTAATCGGGAAATTCGCGAAGCAGCGCGGCGCGCTCGGCGAGTTCGAAATCTTCGAATTCGAAGCCGGGTGAAACGGTGCAGCCAACTAGGGCATAGCCCTCTGGTTGGGGCACTTCGGCGGCAATCCAGGTTCCGGCGGGAACGACTGCGTTTGGAAAGCCGCCTTCACCGAGAACTGTAAGGTCCAAGCCATCATCGCCCAGGGTATGAAGATACAGCGAAGTCCCCTCATAAAAGTGCCAAATTTCATCTGAATTGAGGCGGTGGAACTTTGAGACCTCCTCTCGGGCGAGCAAAAAGTAGATGGCGGTCGAACAAGCCCGGGGGCCTATAGACGCCGAAATCTGCTGTGATGATCGGTAGTACTCCGAGTAATACCCACCCTCGGGATGGGGGGCGAGATCGAGATCCCGGATTAGCTGGTTCACCCTTTGCTCAAACATAATAATTGCCTCTGTAAAAAACAGTCTGAATTGCCGGCCGGCTGAGCCGTCAAAGCTAGATAACACTCGAATTTTCAGGTTGCTAGCCTGTATTGTGCATCGTTAAACTAAGAAGAAACAACTGCAAGTTGTTGAGAACTTCTATCAGTTTTTTGTTGTATGTCGCTGCTCGATAAAGCTTCCCAGTACACAGATGATATCGTTTCCATTCGAGGCGGCGTGTTTGTGTTCGGTAAGTTGTGTCTAATTGCCGCAGTCGGTTTGGCGTATGAAACTGGATTGACTCTGCATAATGCCCAGCGCGCACAAATTAAAAGCTCGCTGCCGAGCGCAATTGAAGCTGAAATCGACGAGCAAATAGATTCTACCCTCGACAGCTACAAAATCATTACGACAAGAAACATTTTCGGCGTAGTTTCCAGCCCCGCCCCGGTGCGCACGGTTACCGCTCCGGTTAGTCAGCTCAAGTTGCGTTTAGTCGGAACCAACGTCAGCAAGGGCCAAGAGCCGTTTGCAATAGTTGAGAACGAGCAGACGAAAGAACAAGACATCTTTGAACTGAACGAAAATATGTTCGGCCAAGCCACCTTGGTAAAAGTAATGGCCGAAAGTGTGCAGATAAAGTTCGGCGGAAAGCTCGAAACCCTAGTGCTGACCGAAGGCGATTCCTCCTCCTCACCGGAACCCGATTCAGGCATTGCATCCAGCGACGACGGGTCTGAGTTTATTGTCGCAGAAGCAGAGGTAAACAATGCCTTGGCCAATCTTCCGCGACTGCTATCGCAGGCTAGAGCCGTCCCCTACTTTAAAAACGGCGAGAGCGTCGGAATGCGCCTGTTTGCAATTCGCCGAGGCAGCCTGTACGAAAAGCTCGGCCTTAAAAACGGAGACATTCTCAAAGCCGTTAATGGCAACAGCTTGAGCGACCCGACTCAGGCATTAAAGATTTTTGAACAGCTGAAAAGTGAGCGCTCAATTAACGTCCGCGTCGAACGCGGCGGCAGCGAACGCAATCTGAACTACGAGATCCGCTAGCTTGTGAATAAGTATCTTTCCCTACGAACCCTGCTCCGCTCCGCCCTGAAAATTGCTCCTTTCGTTTTGTTTGGTGTGCTGTGCATCGCCTACACACTTGATGAAATCGGTCGACCGGCCAGTGCCGACGAAACCGACAAAGGCACGGACACGATTGACGACGACGGCATCAGGTTTTCATTGAACTATGCGCTGCCGGTAGAACTGGTAGAAGAAGGCACATCTGAAAAACCGCTGACCAAAGTTTTAGAGCGAACAAATCGCACCACTGACAAAGAACTCAAAGAAGCAGCTGAGTCTGAAGCAGCCGGCTCTGCATTAGATACCCCAGAGGATCTGGCAGCGGCTGACCAAGCGGATGAATTCTTGGCTAAGCGCGGAAGCGAAAAAACCACACTGCTAAACGTTAAAGATGCCGAGATCACCGCGCTGATAAAAACCTTCAGCAAACTCACCAAGCGCAATTACGTCGTCGACAGCGGAGTTAAAGGAAAAGTCACGATTCACCTCCCGACACCGGTTACAATCGCCGAAGCGTTGCGAATCTTTGACTCGGTGCTGCTGCTCAAAGGCTACACGACGGTTCCAATTGAAGAGAACACCTGGAAAGTCGTCGCTTCGAAAGACGCCAAGCAAACGACGATTCCGATTAAATCAGACGGCTCACTTCAGCCTTCGGACCAGATTGTCACGGAGTTTGTCCGCCTGTCACATGTCGCTGCAGCGGATATGCAGAAGCTGCTGACTCAGTACATTTCTCCCGGAGGAGTGGTGAATTCCTTCTCCGGCTCGAACTCGCTGATTATCATCGACTCACAAGCCAACATCGTTCGCCTAAAGACGATGATTAAAGAGCTTGATGTCCCGGCACTCGACCAGGACCTGACAATTATTCCGATTCAATACGCCGACGCAAAAGATATCGCAGAGAAAATCAATCAGATTCTTGGCGAAGATGAAGACAACAACACTCCCGCAAATATTCGCGCCAGCACGATTGCTAGCAGAGCCCGAGCGAGAAGCGCTATCGCTGCAGCAGCGGGCGGTGCTGCTGGAACCAACATCGAATCACAGCGAACGCTCCCGCTAAAAGTAATCCCCGATGAGCGCACAAACTCGCTGATTGTATTGGCCGATCCTGAGCTGACAGTTCGCGTTCGAGCACTGGTTGAAAGACTCGACAGTGCCGTAGACCTCGGCGGCGGAAGGTTCTACGTCTACCGCGTTCAGCACGCAGATGCCGAAGAGCTGGCTGAAATCATCAACAACGTTATATCCGGCACCGAGTCCAGCGAATCCGGGACATCAACTGAGCGTGCCAGCGGAAGCTCGATTTCACGCTCACAGCGAAACAGCACCACCGCTGCCACTAGCTCTCAGTCACCAACCGCCCGACTGGCTGAAGCCCTGCGCCGCCGACGCCTGAGCGCAGCCGGCCTTGCCACTCCAGAGGGCCGAGGCAAGGTTAGCTTCGAAGGTGACGTCAACATCGCTCCCGACCCAGCTACCAACTCTCTGATTATCAACGCTTCGCGCGGCGACTACGAACGCGTTAGAGACTTAATTAAAGACCTCGATATCAAGCGTCCGCAGGTAATTGTTGAGGCGACAATTCTAGAAGTAACGCTTAATAAAGAAGCGGGCCTCGGCACCGAGTGGCAGGTCTCAGGCGGCAACGACAACGCAGGAGTATTTGCTCAGACAAACTACGGTGGACTGACCGACCTAGTAACCAACCCAGGCGCGCTTAGCGATCTGACAATCGCAGCGGCGAGCACAGGAACAATTACACTTCCGGGTGGACTCGTTCTTCCGTCGCAGGGCGTGCTGGTCACGGCCTTAAGCCGCAACAGCAACGTAAACGTGCTGAGCGCTCCGACAATTGTTACGACCGACAACGAAGAAGCCGAAATTATCGTCGGTGAAAACGTGCCGTTTGTTACCAGCACCTCGACGGACACCTCAAACATCAACAACACATTCAACTCAATCGAGCGCCAAGACGTCGGCATAACGTTGCGGATTACTCCGCAGATCAGCACGGGTGAATTCGTTAATTTGAAGATTTTCGTCGAAATCTCCAACGTTGTTAACGCAACGCGCAACGACCCGAACGGCCCGACAACAACAATTCGAACCACCGAAACTACCGTCGATATTAAGAGCGGACAGATGGTGGTCACGGGCGGTCTGATTTCCGACAACAGCACCGAGTCGACGAGGGGCGTCCCCTTCCTCGAAGACATCCCAGTGCTCGGCTACCTGTTCAAGCGAGCCGATACAGTCGAGCGCCGCACGAACTTGCTGATTTTCATTACGCCAAAGATTATCGAAGACCAATTTGCTGCGAGAGACTCGACGCAGGAGTATCGCAACAACTTAAACAACCAGATGCTCGAACTCGAAGCCTCCCCGCGCTACAAAGACATCTTGTACGATCGCAAGATAGACAGAGTCGTGGAAGAATCTGAGGACGAAGCCGCTGCACCGACAACTATTCGGCCCCCGAAAAAAATTACGGTAAAACCGGATGATGCTAAAATTGCTCCGGCCCCAGCACCCGCGAAGAAGTCCTCCGCTGCCGCAGCTAGCAGTCAGCAGGACGAAATTATCGACGTTACAGTTGCGCCAAAACTCCCGGGAGGCAGCACACCGCGACCGATGCTGTCAGACTCAGCTGCGAGTTTTAAGAAACCAGCGACCGTCAGCGGTCCTCGCCGCTGGGTCGTGCTTCGGGCACTGCGCCAGCCCGACGGCGGTGATGACATGTCGTTTCAGTGGGCGGACAAGTACGGCACGATTGGCCTTGTTGTCGCCGGAAACGAAGGTACCGTCGGAGGCGGCTTCTTCTCTCCAGGCGGACGCTATTCGTTTCAGGTCGATGGTGAGCACCAGGAGTTCGTCTGTTTAGGGAATTACGATTCTCAGGACGGAGCTGCGGCTGCGCACAAAGTCTTAAGCTCTTCCGACATCTGGTATCAATTGTCGCCAAAAGAAACGATCGCGCTTGGGCAGGGCCCCTGGAAGCGCAGTTCGTAGTTTATTCCGTCTTTTAACCGAGCACGCTTGTGGAGCAGTCAACCGATCAACCAGGCAGCGAAACCGAGGCAGGAAGTACACCTGCCCTTTCCGGTGCTGCGGGTGCCAGGGCAGCTGCTGAGCAGCTTGGCTATGAGTTTCGCGAAAACTTAGGGCAGATCGATCCCCCCAGAACACTAGTGCGCGGAGAATTTTCCCGTATCATCGGCTCGTGGGGTAAGCAGTTCAAACTTGTTCCCGTTTCAGAAGACGAGACTGGCGTGACGATTGCCGTCAGCGACCCGCTTCATATGCAGGCCGTCGACGCGCTAAGGCTCTGCTACGATCGGCCGATAAAAGTCGTTGTTGCACCCGAGGCGGAAATTATCCGCGCGATTAACGGCATTCGCACGAACTTAATGAGCGACCGCGACTCTTCGCTTGAGCCCGAGGAGTCCGCTTCGGCGAATTCAAGCGATATTTCGACAAGCTTAAAAATCGACGTCACTGACGCCGAGGACGACGACGCGCCAATCATTCGCTACGTAAACACTTTGATTTTCCGAGCGGCGAGCCGCCGAGCCAGTGATATTCATATCGAACCGTTTGAAGACAGCCTGAAAGTTCGCTTCCGCATCGACGGAGTCCTTCACGATGTCGATACTCAGGACCGCCGCTTTCAAGCTGCAATTCTTTCGCGCGTCAAGGTCATGGCAAACCTGAACATCGCCGAGAAGCGCCTGCCGCAGGATGGACGTATCGGACTGCGCATCGCCGGTCAGGACGTCGATATCCGTGTGTCGACTGTGCCGACCCGCTACGGCGAAAGAATCGTAATGCGTCTACTCGACAAGTCCAAAGTTGTTCTCAGCATGGAGACGCTCGGTCTCAACAAGTACAACCGCAAAGAAATCGAGCGCTTTATTCGCAAGAGTCACGGAATCATTCTCGTAACTGGACCGACCGGTTCCGGGAAAACGACGACGCTCTATGCATGTCTGACTGAAATTAACTCAGTTGATAAAAACATTCTCACCGTCGAAGATCCGGTGGAATACGAAATCGGCGGCATCGGCCAGATGCAGGTTAATCCGAAAATTAATTTTACCTTCGCTTCTGGGCTGCGCTCGATTCTACGCCAAGACCCGGACGTAATCATGGTCGGTGAGATTCGCGACCTCGAAACCGTTACGATTGCGATTCAGGCTTCGCTGACCGGGCACTTGGTATTCTCAACCCTTCACACCAACGATGCACCAGGCGCCGTCACACGACTGCTCGACATGGGAGTTGAGCCGTTCTTGATATCTTCCAGCGTAATCGCAATCATGGCGCAGCGCCTCGTGCGAACACTCTGCCCGTCGTGCCGGGTGCCGCATCCGATATCCGAGAGCGAATGCCGCGAACTTGGCATCGACCCCGCGTTTGCCGCTCAGCAGACGATAATTTACCGCTCGAGCGACCGCGGCTGTGAAGACTGTCAGTTTACTGGCTACCGCGGTAGAACAGGAATTCATGAACTGCTGATTATTAACGATGCAGTTCGAAACGCAATCATGGATCGCGCTAACGCCAGCGAAATTCGCGCAACCGCTCCGCACATGCAAAGCCTTAGAGCAGACGGCGCAGAAAAAGTCCTCTCGGGCGCGACTTCTGCGGAAGAAGTGCTGCGCGTAACCCAGGAAGATATCCTGGAGTAAACTGCTATGGCTGTCTTTGAATATACAGCGCTAAACGCAAGCGGCAGAAAAGTAAAAGGGGTCGTTGACGCAGAGAGTTTGCGCGCAGCCCGCAGTAAACTTAAGGCGCAAGGCGTCTTCCCCACTACCCTCGACGAGGCAAAGACCCGCACTTTAGGTCGCAGCGCCAAAGGGACAAGTATTTTTGGAGAACGCCGAGTCGGCTCAGCGCAGCTCGGAATTGCCACCCGTCAGTTAGCAACTCTAGTCGGCGCGGGGATGCCGCTGGTTGAAGCACTTAAAGCTTTGGGCGACCAGCTCGATCAGCCGCGCTTAAAAGCCGTAATTGCCGACATCGCCAGCCGCGTAAACGAAGGCTCGACCTTTGCAGATGCAATTCGCGCACACCCGCGGGTCTTCCCGAAGCTGTACCCGAACATGATCGCATCCGCTGAAGCAAGTGGAACACTAGAGGTCGTACTTGATCGTCTTGCCGAGCTGCTCGAATCATCAGCAACGTTAAGACGCCAGGTTTTCGCAGCGCTAGCTTACCCGATTTTAATGCTCTTTCTCTGCCTGGGCGTAGTTATCCTACTACTGACTTACGTTGTCCCGCAGATAACAGAAATCTTTGAAGAACACGGTGGAGTACTGCCGCTGCCCACGCGCATCGTCATCGCGTTGAGCGATTTCATTCAATCACAGTGGATTCCCTGCGTGGTTCTGTGTGGGCTGATTGTTGTAGCGATTACCCGTTACTACCAAACCGAGGCTGGCCGAGAGCGAATCGATGGTTTTAGATTAAAATTCCCAGTGTTTGGTGCACTTACGACAAAGGCTGCTGCCGCCAGATTCTCCAGGACGCTCGGCACAATGCTGTCTAGCGGCGTAGAACTGCTAACTGCACTGACCATAGTGAAGAATATCATTGGCAACGTCGTCATAGAGAATGCGATTGCCGATGCGCGCGAGGGAGTGCGCGAAGGTAAGAACCTGGCTGACGAACTCGATAAGTCCGGAGTCTTTCCCCGGCTGTTGGTTCAAATGACGGCAATTGGCGAAAAAACCGGCGAATTGGAGTCGATGCTCCTCCGTGCGGCAAGAGCGTATGAATCTGAGGTAAATACTGTAATTTCTGCGTTGACAGCAGTGTTGAATCCGATTCTTATACTACTTCTTGCCGGCATCGTGGGGATGATTCTGGTGTCAGTTCTGCTACCTATGCTGGAAATGACTTCACTCGCTGGTTAATGTTGCATGTCCTAAGTCAGAAAGGGACAAATACTTAGAGGTCTTATGAGAGTCAGGTCTGTACTTTCTTCAAATCGCGGGATGACACTGATTGAAATCATCGTGGTGATCATTCTGATTTCGCTGGTGTTCGGCGTCGTCGCCAAGGGCGTAATCGGCAAAGGCGATGAGGCGAAAGCACGATTAAACACTGTGCGGATGGAGAAAGTTAAGAACGCAATCGAGCAGTATCGATTTGAGTTTAACACCTACCCCTCCAGCATGCAGGACTTGATGACTCCAAACGCCGACGTCCAAAAGAGCGGCAAGTTTTTCCAATCGCTAATCAGTAACGAAGAGCTGAACGACGTGTTTGGTTTTCCGTTCGTTTATAAAACAGAAAACAACGGCCGCTCATATTCTCTGACGAGCCTTGGCTCGGATGGAATCCCCGGCGGCGAAGGCAGCAAGCAGGATGTTACGATGCGACCTTAGCCGAAGCCGGAGAAATCCCCGTCGCCTTCGCTGCGGCGAAGGCGGTTTTACGCTGGTTGAAATCATTTTGGTTATCATTCTCTTCGTGTTTATGAGCGGACTTGTTGTGACTCGCTTCGACACCCTGATGGGCTGGAGACAGCGCGGGGACTTGCGTAAGCTCGTCGATACCTGGGAGTTTCTTTACTCGCAGGCCCTATCGCGAAACACCGGCTACCAACTAAGACTAGACATCGACAAAAATGCCTACCGCGTTCTGCGCGAAGTGGTGCAGACCGACGACGAGGTCCACAACGTCGACTACCTCGCAAACTTGCGCACCGAAGGCGAAAAGAAACGCCGCGAAGCTGCCAAAGTAGAAGACGCCTTATCGCTCGAAGAAGAATATGCCCGAGAAGACCTGCGCCAGACCCAAGATCTAGAAACCCTGTTTTACCAAGAAATCTTTGCGGATCCGAACGGCAGCGTGCGCCTGGGTCGGCCGATTGAGTTCCCCAAGTTGGCCGATGAAGTCCAATTGGCGCCCGGCATTTCGATTCGCGACGTGCGAACACTGCGCGGCGAACAAACCGAAGGCACAGCTTATATCCGCTTTTCCCCGCGCGGGGCGGCAGAGTTCGCTGTGATTCACCTTGAAGTAGGCGATCAGATTTATACGGCGATGATGAACCCTTCGACCGGAAAAGTGCTGATCGAAAACGGCGACAAGCAATACGAGTGGCTGCTGGATGACAAACAGACCTCATAACGGCTTTACCCTAGTCGAGGTCGCCGTTGCGATTGCGATTCTCGGTGTGGCGCTTGTCGCCCTCGTCGGACTTCATACCGACAATATGGGAACCTACATCAGCGAACGCAATCGAGTGCAGGCCGCGCTGGCGGCGAAGGAACTGATGTCCCTGATTGAAGCGGACAACAAATCCCCCGGTGTCGGCGTTGAGAAAGGCAAGTTAGCCGATGTCTTGAAAGACCTTGGCAACAGCGAGCTCGGAGAAGAAAAAGAACTAAAGCAAAAATATGCAGGCTGGGAATACGAACGCCGTGTTGAATCGCTTAACCTTCCGCTCGTTGAAGACGCGATGCGCAGAATCGATATTAAGATTACATGGGGCGATAAGGTTAACGAAAAATTCGTGTTGAGCTACTTCATGCGAACAACCCCCGGAACATAGGAATAAATAGTTTGGCGCCTAAGCAGTTACGCAGCAATTCCGGCTTCACTTTAATTGAGGTGATTGTAGTCACCGGACTGCTGGTGCTGATGGGCGGGATTTTATTTGGAACTGTTGGCAGCTTTATTCGCGGACGGAATTTGGTGCTCGACGGAAGGTCGAACCAGCGCACCGCTACTCTATTCTTCAGCCGCCTCAACCGTGAGCTGCTCAGTTCAGTGGCGGAGGCGATAAGTTCTGAAGCTCTCGAAAGCGCTGGCGAGCAGTCCGGCAATATCAGCAATCGCCGCTACATGCTGGGAATCGACGACTCCGGCGGCAGCACCAACCGCGACAAAATCAGGTTCGTCAGTGAAGACAGCGGCCAAGCGGTAATCGGCGGACAGAGCAATCACGGTAGAGTTGAAATCGAATATCGCCTGGTTGAACCCGAAGACAGCAGCCCGACCCAGTTTGGCGAGAAGCGCAGGTATTTGCTCGTTCGGGAGGAATACCCTGCCGATATCAAAGACCCCGAAATCTACAAGAAGCGCAAAATTGTCGTCCCGCTGGCCGAGAATGTGCTGTCACTGAATTTTCGCTATCGGCTTTCCGACAAGTGGTTCGACTCCTGGCGCGGCCGGCGCTACGGGTTTCCGGAGTTGATTGAGGTCGAATTGGAGCTGGCCGGGAACCGGGGTGACCCCGAGGTGTTCAAAACCGCCGTGACGATTAACCCCAGAGAATCGACTGGCTCTGCTGCCTCAACAAACCCCTTTGGCAGCAGCTAAACAGCTTGCTGGTGTAATAGTCGGATGATAAATATATGAAATATTAAGAGCATTTGTTTGCTATGTCCGTACTCGTCGCTGTAGATATTTCCGAGGAAAGAGCGCGCATCGTCAGCGCAAATGCCCAGTCGACCGGGCAGATCGACATCCTGTCCATCGGCAGCGTTAATTTTGGCGACTTCAACGCCGAGCCCCAGCACAACGACGAAGAGTCTCCCGAAGAAAATCAGAATAACGGCTCCATTTCTTCTGCACTGCGCGACGCTGCAGCAGCACTGCTTCCGGCAGAAGTCGATCATACGTTCGCTTTCATTTCAGGAAGGCCGGTGCTGTTTGAGACCATGCGTCTGCCGTTTAATGACCCTAAAAACTTAAGTCAAGTTGTTCCGCTGCAGCTGCAGGACCTGGTGCCCTTCGATGTGCAGTCAGTCGTGGTCGATCCGCTCCCGATTTCAGAAATTGAAGACCGCCAGTTTGAGATCCTCGCTTCAGTGCTGCCGCGAGACGACGTCGCCAAGTCGCTTGACCGCCTGCAGCTGATGGGAATCGATCCGGAAATTCTGACTACCCCATC
>JAGRAN010000081.1:2266-3942 GCA_020434585.1 Bdellovibrionales bacterium | reverse complement strand
TTTTTCGTAGCAGCCGCGGCAGTATATTTTTGAAAACCGATCGGGGTCTAAGGTGGTAACGATCCGATCGCCGCACTGTGCGCAGGCAGAGTCAATCAGTTCCTTCTTCGGACGCCTGGCTAAGCGGGCGCGCTGGCGGCAGCTCGGACATTCCATCGGAATCGGGATGCCAAGGTCTCGGTAAAATTTAAGCTCATGCTTTACCAGGCGATAGTTCCCCATGCAGGATTCGCAGGTCAGCACTTCGCGGCACAGACTATCTTGCGCATCACGCGCAGCCGCAGGAACACTTGTCATTGCAATCGTCCCTTTACCAAATGTCCCGGACGCTTCCTCTTCCCATTTCCAGCCCTTATGGAGCACTTCGCTACGTTCCAGACGCTCGTCATCAAAAGATACGCTTGTGTTGTAGCCAAACATAGAAATCGACAGCGGGAAGAACTCTCCATACTCGCCAGTTTCAAGCATATGGGCCTTTACCTTGGCCTCGAGCTGATTGAACTCTTCTGCTGAGTACTGATTATTAAGTATACAATATTCCGCTTTCGGTTTGAGACTAACACAGCCGAACAAATTGCTGCCGTTTTTGCATTGATTGCTGTACTGCGTATTGTGGCAGCCCCAGCAATAACGGCTAAATCTAACGTTGTAACTATTGATTCCAGAATTGGTGCTCTCGTAGATCAACTCTGCGTCTCGGCCTGCAGTATTGGCGTCAAAACAATCCTTCGCGCCGCGCCAAACATGCTCACCGTAAGCGCAGTCTTCCGCGTCGTAACAGTGGTATACGCTGCGGCAGTTCTTGGCGTTCCTGACGTAGTCCCCTGTGCAGTTTTCCGTGTTCTCCATTTGTAGGTGCTTGCGCGGCTCATCGGAAATAAACTGCAGAAACCTTTCACTTAACAACGAGACGCAGTGGTACGAGCTGAAGTCAAATTCCTTCAGCTTCTTCTGGTAATCCGCCTCAGAATACTGCTCGTTGAAGATGCAGAATTTTTTCTGGCGCAGGTTTGTACAAAACGCGCAATGCGAACAGGATTTGCAATTATCGAGAAAATACGAATCGCTGCAGTTCGTACAGTTTTGCGAATAGCGGAGGTTATAGCAGTTAAAACTGTCGATTACTTCATAGCACTTCTCGCACTCGTGCAGATAGGCGGAGTCAAAGGTAGAGATGGTTTTCTGAATCCAATAACAGAACGAACAATCCTCACAATTGCTGGATTCGCTGATTAAATAAACGTTTTTACAGTTCGCAACCGATTCACTGTACTCGCTGTTAACATTATTCATCCCTATAATGCCGAGCTGCGGTGCTTCGTGCATCAATTCATCAAATTGCTCAAAGAAGGTTCGCGAAAAATCAAACTCACGACCGGCAGCCTTATCATCGCGCTCTTCGCTGTACCAGCAATCTTGGCAAAAAACAGTGTAGGTAGACGACTTAGGAAAAATCGAAACGAATGGCTTGCTGCAGTTATCGCAGCTGCGGGGGAAGAAGACATAGTCATTGATATGTCCGTGGCGGCGCAAATGCCTGCAACGCGGGCACCAAGTCGGCTCAGGAACGGCTATTCTTGAGTAATACTCCTGATCGATCGGATAAATACGAAAGGGTCTTTCGCAATTTGCACATGTCTTTTCGCTGCTCATAACAGCGCTATTTTACCGCTACA
>JAGRAN010000081.1:0-2176 GCA_020434585.1 Bdellovibrionales bacterium | reverse complement strand
AAATTGATAAAATGGAGCTGGCGATGGGACTTGAACCCGCAACCTACTGATTACAAGTCAGTTGCTCTACCAATTGAGCTACGCCAGCTCGCGAGTGGTCAGGTGTAGCAAAAATGACGTCAATAAAAAAGAGGCTTAATCCGGCGCCTGCTTAACGCGGCTTGACAATTACACATAAAAATACCTTGATATCACAGGTCTTTTTCCTGCTGAGTGGAGCCTAAAATGAAAGCCCTCTTTTTTCGTAAACACGGAAGTTTCGACAATTTGGAATTCGGCGACCTCGAACTTTTGCCGCTCGCTCCCGATTACGCCCGTATTCGTGTCAAATCCTGCGCACTCAACCATCTCGACTTATGGGTGCTTGGTGGATGGCCCGGCTTAAATTTGGCTCTGCCTCACATCGGCGGTTCTGATATCGCGGGAGAAATTGCGGAGCTCGGCAGTGCAGTCAGCGGATGGGATGTCGGTGCAAGGGTTGCCGTAAATCCTGGCTACCTAACAGGCCACGACGAATGGACTCTGCGCGGAGAGGAAAGCGTGAGTCCGCACTACAGGATTATCGGCGAACACACACGCGGCGGCTTTGCTGAATTCGTCGATGTCCCAGCTGCAAACCTAGTTTCGATTCCGGATTCAATCTCGTTCACAAATGCCTGCGCCGGACTGCTGGTTGGGCTGACCGCCTGGCGAATGCTGGTCGTTCGAGGGGGCCTCGCCCCAGGAAAAACGGTCCTAATCGTCGGCGCCGGCGGCGGTGTTAATAGTTTCTGCATACAACTCGCTCGCAGCTTTGGCGCAGAGGTAATTGCCCTAACGTCCTCTGAAGAGAAAATGGCACGCGCCGCAGAATTGGGAGCACAACATGTTGTAAACTATAAGAAAGAGCCAAATTGGAGCAAAGCGGTTTGGGATCTGACTGATAAGCGCGGTGTAGATATAGTAGTCGACAACGTCGGCGCAGCCACTATGGAACAGTCGTTAAGAGCTGCGGCGAGAGGCGGAAGCATTGTGACTGTAGGAAATACCAGCGGACATAAAATAACTTTTGATAACCGGCTTATTTTTGCCAAGCAGCTTTCACTGATCGGCTCAACAATGGGTAGCCGTCGGGATTTCGAAGAAGTAAGCAAGCTGCTTTGGGACGGGAGAATCAAGCCAGTAGTCGACCGAGAACTCCCGCTAGCCGAAGGTAGAACCGGGTATGAAATTCTTGAACACGGCGAGCAATTCGGTAAAGTAGTACTTATCCCCTAACGAGACAAGGTGAATCGTCTATGAGCAGCGCGAAGCAGAACAAATCAATTGCACGGCTAATTGTTGGCGCCATGACTATCGACGGCAGCCTAGACAAAAAGGAGCGGCAAAAAGTTGCGCACACCCTTGACGTTATCGGATTTGGAGAACTGATTGCAGACGTTGGCGCCGCGATCGAGGAGGATGACGGCTCATTCAATATGTTTGAAGAGTGCAGCGCTGTGATGGAATCACTCGGCTCTGAGGCCGATGAAGTCGCTCCCCTGATTTATCGTGTGGTGTGCGATGTGATTGCCCACGACCGTTTCGTCTCCGTGCGCGAAGCGTCTTACATTGCTGGGATGGGAAAGCGCCTTGGACTCACTCCTGAAATGGCGCAAGGAATATTCAAGCAGGTCATGGCCGAGCGTCGGGGACGCTTGGAAGTTGCCGGCAAAGACATCGACGAAGCCATCAACGCGAACTTAAAAAACTTGCTTAGCTTCCAGGGAGCCGACGACCTTGTCGGAGAAGTCGAGGCCGATGCGCTCGAAGAACTGATGCATTCAATGGAAGAAGGCTCGAATGTATCTAGAGATGAATTTTCTCGAGCAATGGCAATGCTCGGCCTAAAATCCAGCGCTAAGCTCGAAGACGCCGAAGCAGTCTGGAAAGAAACCATCGACAATCTGAATCTTCCAAAGATGGCCGACCTCGGTGAAACTTTTGTCACGGCGGCGATTGCCAGAATTTCGAAAATCAACGAAGCCTACAAAACAATCCTGCATTTTCACTCGCAGGCGATCAGCAAGCGCTACGACGACGAAGACGAGGCTTAGCGCGGTTACAGTTTATTTAAGCAGCTGTTTGATTTCTGAGCGCAGCTTGATGGCCGCAGGTGATTCGGCGCCTGCCAGCTCCTTGGCGGCAGATTCGAGCA
>JAGRAN010000080.1 GCA_020434585.1 Bdellovibrionales bacterium | reverse complement strand
TACCTCTTGGTTTTCCTATCGGATCAACGCCACTGCGCTTACTGCGCTAGGAAGCCAAACAGGTTGGCCATATGCTCGCACACAGATTCCTGCAATGTCGAGAGGACCTCCTGAGCTATCTTATGCGGCTTCAGCAGTTATATAACCGCTCGCCATACCGGCGAATCAGTTACAGACGCTCCGTAAAAAACCGTGACTCGTACCTGGCACTGAAGGTGCTGAAGGTGTAATTGCCGGCTGTTAGCAAAACCGTTAAAGGGGCCTGACCCTTGATAAGCTAAGCCATTATGAGCATTAGCAAAGCCATCAAAGCCATCGATGCGTCTTCGATCAAGGTTACAGTTCCCACCGGCAGGTCGAATACAGTTCCCATACATGCGCATGACAAGTCTTTGCCGCTGGCCATCGTGCTTACGACTCCTGCCAGACTCACCGACATGACGAGAAAGGTAGCAATGTATGTGACCGTGGGGACCGCAAATCCAAGATAAGCTGTTCCAAGCAGCAGTTCGATAAAAGGATACGCTAGACCATACTCGGGCAACCTGGAGGCGAGCAGGTCGTATTCTGAAAAGTTTTGCTGAAATCCCTTAAGGTCAACTAGTTTAAAATAGCTAAATCCAACTAAAAATGTGCCCATAACATAGTGCATAAAGGACCTAAGGCCTGTTGTTACCGGATCTGCAAAAACTAAACCCAGCCAAGCGCCATATAGAACCAGCAAAAACACTGGCCAATATTGCTTTGCCTTCGCCAGCAGCCGGAGCTTGAGAGAGCGCTTTTCCTCTGAGTCACCTTTTATAATATGCTGCCACTGCTCGTGCTTTTCGAGATACTTCTCAACAAAACTACAGCTTGGAATTATCTTGAGATTTTCCTTCGAAGCGTACCTGAGAGCTTCCTCAACTAACAACTCGCCAATTCCGTTTCCCCTGTCAGTCTCCGGAACGTAGGTGTGCTTTAGATCGAGTGCGCCGTCGCGTTTTTCGTAATTCAGCTTACACTCTCTTCCGTCTGTCACATAGCTAAACTTCTGAGCGTCAGCATGATGCTCAACGGCACTTTCATCCCTTTTTACTTCTCTTAGGAGTCCCATATCTCCGTCGACTCTACCAATTTGTAAATCTAGTTTTTTTACCAGGTTATCCTTAAATAAATAGCCGCACTATGATCCAGCTCATAGCACCTCTCCTGTCTTCTTAAGTTATTCTAGCGCAAATTAAACCGAAGCAAAGAGGAGCACTAGAAATGAAATCAAAGATTATTTCGACCGAAGAACTAAAAAAGCGAACGAAAGACACTGTCCCCGACAATCTGAGCCGGAGCGCAGGCTTCGCATTGATTAATGTGCTTCCAGCGAACTATTTTGCTATGGAGCACATTCCAAACTCAATCAACGTGCCGGTTGACGATCTAGACACACTCAAGGGCAGATTTGATACAGAAAAGGAAATAATTGTTTATTGCGCATCTGCTGAGTGTGATGCATCGGAGAAAGCTGTTAGAAAGTTGAAGGGCCTTGGCTTTACAAATGTAAAGGATTTTGAAGGCGGCACTCAGGCATGGAAAGAGGCTGGTCACCGAGTATCTGGCGCTGAAGGGCCAAGCGCAAGACCATCCTCCAGACACGAAGAGCGGCGTCACACATCCGTTTAGCCTCATAGTAACACTTTTCTTGCGGACGCCGTGTCGAACCACTGAAACGGCGTCCGCATGTTTCGGATTTGCGAAGGGTCAGTCTCTGCGTCCAGTCTTCATTTTACGGCGGATAAGTAAATTTAAAGCTTCTCACAGCGAATTTCGTGATCATAGTCGGGTAGTAGCTGTGCAGCCGCGAGAGCATGTTGTGGTGAAAAGAAAACGCAAACTGCTACAGATAGGGTAATGATTGTAAGATTTGCAAAAGGGATTCCGTGCTCCAGCTCGATCCTGGGACTTCCTTGTGTATTAGCGAGCTAAAGCTCACACACTGTTTCGCGCAAAGTCGAAAAAAGGAAATCATCGAGCAGCGATGAAAAAACTTAGATTAAAAAAGAGAATGGAAAGGTAAAGCACCCTCCCCGCGGCTCCAGCTCCATTTTGAAAGTCAGATTTGTCTGAGGTCGAGGAACGGAAATTTTGAGCAGCGGAGTGTGGTTCAATACTCTCGTGAAGCGCGGAAATCTCCCGTTCCGAAGAGATCACGCAAATATGGCTTTCAAAATGGAGCTGGCGATGGGACTTGAACCCGCAACCTACTGATTACAAGTCAGTTGCTCTACCAATTGAGCTACGCCAGCTCGCGAGTGGTCAGGTGTGGTAAAAAGAAACGCCGTGACTCGTACCTGGCACTAAAGGTGCGAATGTCGATCGGAAGTGCCGCATTACGGGCGCTTCGAAATAAAACCGATATCCCTTTACATTGTCTTTATCATGATAGAGGCGGATAATTTGTTCTACGACGTACCCGGCATGCGCTTCGGTGTAAACTCTTCTTGGCATTGCAAATCGCACCAAATCCAACCTCGGATGCATATCGCAGCCGGAGTCGAGTTGCTTTCCAAAAGCCACATGCCCAAGCTCAACCGCTCTAATACCACCGCGGACATAAAGTTCTACCACTATGGCGATTCCTGGGAGCTGCTCGGCTGACAAATGTGGAAGAAATCGCGCCACGTCAAGATAGAACGCGTGGCCGCCCGCGGGGACTACTACAGGAACGCCGTTATCGACCAGTCTTTCGACCATCCACTCAATTGTCCGAAGCCGATACCGCAAGTAATTTTCATCCAAAACTTCCTTCAAACCTTGAGCAATCGCCGCAAGGTCTCGCCCCGCCAATCCGCCGTAAGTTGGAAATCCCTCCGTAACGATCAAGCGGTTCTTTAGTTTCTCGGCTAAGTCGGCATCGTCCAAACAAACAAGGCCACCGACATTTGCCAGCGCGTCTTTTTTTGCCGAAAAAGTCACGAGAGATGCGTATCGAAAAACTTCCTGCGCGATCTCTTTTGCGCTCCAGTCTGAATATCCTTCTTCGCGTTTTTTAATAAAATAGGCGTTTTCGGCAAAACGACAAGCGTCAATCAGCAGCGGTTTGTCAAACTTTTCACAAACATCCGCAACCTGCTTCACATTTGCTAGGCTAACTGGCTGCCCGCCGCCTGCGTTATTTGTTATCGTAAGAACAACGAAGGGGACTTTCTCTGATTCTGTCTCGAGCAGCTTCTCAAGCTTCTCGATATTCATATTACCCTTAAAAGGGTGCCAACAGCTTGCATCGAGCGCTTCTTCAATTTGAAAATTAACTGGATTCCCTCCGTTGTCCGCCACATTCGCGGCAGTAGTATCAAAATGCGAGTTTGAAGGTACAATATCACCCTCAGAAACAAGAGTTGAAAAAACTAGATGTTCCCCGGCCCTGCCTTGATGAACAGGTATAATCGTATGCTTCTGAAAAATCTCTTTAGCTATAGACTCAAGGGCGAAAAAACTCTTGCTCCCTGCGTAACTTTCGTCTCCAGTTTGCAGCGCTGCCCACTGCTCTTGGCTCATTGCCGATGTTCCCGAGTCGGTCAATAAGTCAATCAGTACATCTTCAGCCCTAAGATTAAATACGTTATACCCCGCCTCTCGAATAAAGATTTCTCGCTCCTCTCGAGTAGACATCTTAATTGGTTCAACGACTTTTATTCGAAACGGTTCAAACAATATTTCACTCACTGCACTTCTCCTTGCGCGCTGTTTATGGTAGCGCCAGTCTACACTAAACTATGCAACAGCGCTCGCGCTCCCTGTTTAAAGATGAAGCGGCGATTCAAGATAAGAGTTCTGCCGCTGCGCGAAAAACGGCGACGTCGCGTGGTTTGCTCAAGTCGTCGTAGCTTTTTTATCGCTGCTTTAAATTAGAATCGTGGAGCAACGTTCGAGAATGCAAATAAAATCCAGCATCCCAAATTCCTGGGCCGAGCCCTGGAAAATAAAGACTGTAGAACACATTAGACTTCCGGACCGAAGCGCGCGCGAAAACGCGTTAGAGGACGCTGGATGGAACACTTTTTTATTGAAGTCTGAAGATGTGTTTATTGATCTCCTGACCGACTCGGGAACCAACGCGATGAGCGATCGTCAGTGGGCGGCGATTATGACTGGTGACGAGGCTTACGCAGGAAGCAAAGACTACTACAAGCTAGAAGAGGTTGTTCGCAGAGTATACGGATTTAAGCACCTTATCCCCACACACCAAGGAAGAGGCGCTGAACACCTGTTATCACAATTGCTTATCAGCAACGGTGACGTGGTGCCGGGCAACATGTACTTTACAACTACAAAATTTCACCAAGAACACGCGGGGGGCACATTCGTTGATGTAATCATTGACGAAGCACAGGATCCGACTTCAGAGCACCCTTTTAAGGGAAACATCGATTTAAACAAGCTCTCTGCAGTGATTGACGAGCACGGCGCAGATAAGATTCCTTACATTAGCTATGAGACGAATGTTAATATGGCTGGTGGCCAGCCTGTTTCTCTGGAAAATATCAGAGAAGTTCATTCGATCTGCAAGCAGCACGGAATAAAGCTCATGCTCGACGCGACTCGAGCCGTTGAGAACTCGTACTTTATCAAATGTCGAGAAGCAGGCTACCAGGACAAAACAATTGCAGAAATCCTCGGGGAAATTTGCAGTTACATGGACGGCTGCACAATGTCGGGCAAAAAGGATGGAATAGTTAACATTGGGGGATTCTTAGCTGTAAACGACGATCACCTTGCTCAACAGGCGCGGAACATGGTTGTCGCTTTCGAAGGGCTACACACCTATGGGGGCATGGCCGGGCGTGATATGGCCGCGCTTGCTGTAGGAATAGAAGAGTCAATTGAGTACGACTACATTTACGCTCGAGTTGAGCAAGTGCGCTATCTTGGTAAAAAGCTCGCGGAGTTCGGTGTGCCACTGGTGGTTCCTTTCGGTGGACATGCGATCTATTTAGACATTAATCGAATTCTGCCGCATGTTCCGCAGACTCAATTTCCGGCGCAAAGGTTTGCGGGAGAATTGTATCTCGAAGGCGGCATTCGCTCGATGGAGCGCGGAGCTGTTTCCGCTGGTAGAGACAAGCAAGGAAATCATATATTCCCGTCACTTGAGCTTGTCCGCCTCACTATCCCTCGGCGAGTCTATACTCAGTCCCATCTCGATGTAGTTTCTGAGTCGGTAGCAAGAGTTTGCCAGCGAGCTGACTCTATTGGCGGCCTTGAAATGATTTACGAGCCTTCACATTTGAGATTTTTCCAGGCGAGATTTTCGCCAATCTAATCAACAGCATTAGCAACAGGAGTGTCCAATGGAGAGCGATGTGAGAGAACCAGCAATAAGAACTATTATGATGCCCCGGGACACCAACCCACTTGGGTGTATCTTTGGGGGACACATTGTTAGTTTGATTGACCAAGCAGCCGTACAGTGCGCTATAAATGTAGCCAACCGCAATTTTGTAACCAAGTTGATTAAAGATGTTGAATTCATTGAACCAGTTAACGTCGGTGACGTCGTTACATTTTATGGCAAGGTCACTTCAGTTGGGCGAACCTCGGTCTGTGTTCGCATAGACGTAGAGGCCCAGCACATGAAAGGAGCAATGCCGCCGAAAAGTGTAACATCGGCCGAGTTGGTGCTGGTGGCAGTGGACGACGAAGGCAAACCTATTCCGGTCAAAAACTAGCGCTTCTCACACAACTGCATTGATTTTGATGGCAGCCCGAACACAACTCTCTGGAAAACAGCGAACCCAGCTAACGATGTGGCTTGGCAGTGTTGCGCTGCTAGTGCTGCTGATGGTTTTAGTCGGTGGAATTACTCGCTTAACTCACTCAGGGCTTTCAATGGTAGAATGGAGGCCGCTAATGGGAACGCTCCCCCCTATTACTGAGGCCCAGTGGCAAGAAGTATTTCTAAAATACCAACAGTTTCCTGAATACAAACAAATAAACCAGGGCATGTCGCTGTCTGAGTTTAAGTTCATATTCTTTTGGGAATTTTCGCACAGACTGCTTGGAAGACTGATCGGTCTGGTTTTCTTTATCCCCTTTCTCTACTTCTGGGCTAAGAACTACTTTAACTCGAGGCTTTTCAAACAGCTTGCTGTTGGTCTAGCCCTGGGCGCTTCCCAAGGGCTAATGGGATGGTACATGGTTAAGAGCGGCCTGGTAGACGTTCCTTACGTCAGTCATTACCGACTGGCGGCACATCTGATACTTGCGTTTATTATCGAAGCCTTCCTGCTTTGGATCATCTTTGAAATAAATTCAGAAGATGAATCCATGCAAAAGCCTTTACATGGTCGAGCCTTCTGGGGAAGTGTTTTGCTAAGCGCGCTTGTCGGACTTCAAATTATTTACGGCGCATTCGTGGCAGGGAAAAAGGCCGGTTACGGATATAATAGCTTCCCGTTGATGAATGGGAGATGGTTGCCTGATGACGTATTTGCTTTGAGTCCTGCCTGGACCAACCTCCTACAAAACTCAGCGATGCTGCAGTTCATACACCGTTGGCTGGCTTTTGTCGTTCTCTTTGCCGTCATTGCTTACGTAATTTTATTTTGGAGACATTCCAGTAACCCTAAGTTTAAAGCAGCCTTGATTGCGCTACCTGTTTCTCTAGTCGTTCAAATCGCGCTGGGAATCGCGACACTGGTAATGGTAGTTCCGATAAGCGTCGCCGTACTTCACCAAATAGGGGCGCTCTTCGTCGTGGGAGCCTTGGTGCGCCTAGTTTACACTTCAAGACTAGTGGATTAGTCCTTGGCAGTTGCTATCAAATTCACCGCTAAGCAGACCACAGCAAGCAGGCCCCAAATACCGGACGTTCCCCATGCCCTTACCAGCCATACGTGCTCTCCTCTCCCCCAAAAAACCGGAGGGACTACTCGACACAACACGGCGAGCACAATAAAAACCCAGCTAAGATTTACCAGAGAAGGAAATACGATGTAACTCCTGCCTAGAAACCCGGGAATCTTGCGCACTGCCATACCGAGAATTAACTGCGTAACGAAACCAAGCAGATAGAGATGACGGATAATATCAATGCCAATTGGTGAGCCAAGGCGCAACAATTCAAAACCAGCGTAGATCACATCACCCAGAGCTGCCGCAGCAAGACAAACATACGCTCCATAGAGCAACCACTCGAAATTCCCAAACTGCCCATAATCAGCAGCTTTTTTTCGCGGGGGCCGAGATTCTCGTTCATCTTCGATTCTAAACTTTTTAAACCAAGGCGCCTTTCTTCGCGCTATATCGAGCTCCCAAATAAACCACAAGATCGACAATCCTTGAATAAGCTGCGCCACTAGGGACACGCTTAACCAAAAGGCATTCCCACCAGCCGTGTAAAAACCCAACGTGGTGAGTCGAACTACCGCCGAGACCGAATACAACAGCGTCACTCGCGCAACCGGCCAGTAGGGTGCCCGCAGTCGAAGGAAAATTGGAAAAGTATTTACTGAAAAGGCAAAACAAACCGGAAGCAGAACAAGCGTAATAAATATTTCATTCACCAAGCTATTCCAATTCGGATCTATAAGCAGTGCTTCTCCAAGCGCAAAATGAGTCGAAACCAGAATATTCCCTAACGCGAATACGAGCCATCCAAGCAATGACGTGACCATGAATGGCTTAATGCCGGCAGCCGCAGCAGCACCGAACTGCGGATTATGTTTCTTTATGGTCTGAGCCAGAATGAATAAATAAAGCGCTATTCCAAGACCTTCTAAATAGCCAGAAACCCCGACGAGCGTCCGCCCAAACGCCTCCCTAGTTCCGTAAGCAACCAATAGCAGCCCTAAGGTTCTGAAGAGTAAACCGAGAACAATTGACCAGAGCATAAAATTCAGTCGGGTCGGTGCAATGGGTTTTGCGTTGGTCAGTCGTGGGAGCACATGACTGCTAACCGCGATAATAAACAGACCAGTCCAGCCGAGAAGCTGCAGATGCCCATGGGCTTGAACCATCGAGCTAAGACTTGCTCCCGGCAGATATCCGAAGCCAATGACAAAAGCAAGATGAGCCCCCATGCCAAACCCGCCAAACACTGCAAGACCCAGTGCATACCAGATAAAATGTAAATTAAATGGGGCGTGCCTGATAGCTCCTCGCCTCTGTGATGAAACGCTTTGATCCATCAGCACTTAATGAAAATAACGACCAAACTCATGGATGCTACTATTTAGATGATGAAAGGATTCCTTAGCCGCTTCGATATTTTTCGCGCTTTCAAGTTTCTTAAGGTTTGGTAGGAGCTCGACAATCCAAACATGCAGTTGGTCGTGTGCGGGGCCGCTCATAGTGCATCCTTGAATAAGCTGATCTAAAATTTCCTTCTGCCGACCAGCCTGTGCATGATAATCGCTCAGCTTAAGATCACCATTAGCCTTTGCGAAATTATCCGCGGCCTTTTTCATTTTTTCCGCGGATTTCATTGTGTGGACATCTGCCTTCCACTTTTTACCTTGATTAAGCTCGAGAGATTGCTGGCCCGAATGATGCTTTTGCTCAGCGAGCAGCTCTCCTCCTTCGCCCCCATAGGCAATAGTGCCGACGAAAAGATATGCAAACAGCAGCCCCGCGAGTAGATTTGATTTTCGAATGATCATAAATGGGAGAGCCCCGAGTAAGTTATTTGCACCTAATGAATCCTTCCTTAAGTCTCTCGATATCCACTTTAGACTCCGTACCCTACTTTAGAGTCAAGTCAGGTTTTTCAAATTTCCTGAGTCCTCGGACGACCAATCTATAGTAAATACTTGTCAAGTTTTAATGGGTTAGCAGTAAACAATCTATCCGAACGCAACCACATTAACTCTTGACTCTGTAGTATAGTCCAGGGTGTAGCCTTTTAAACAAGGAGAAGACTTGAAATGACAGCGCTAACAATCGGAAAAGTCGCAAAACTCGCTGACGTAGGCATTGAAACTATTCGTTTTTACGAAAAGCAGGGACTTCTTGCCAAACCAATGCGACGTCCATCTGGTTATCGCGTTTACCGGGATGATGACGTCTCATGCTTGCGATTTATCCGTCGAGCAAAGCTGCTCGGATTTACACTCAAAGAAATAAAAGAGCTTCTGAGCGTTCGAGATGGGCGAAAAAAGAACAGCGCTACATTGACGATCGCCAAACAAAAAGTGAGCGACATAGAAGAGAAGATATTGTCGTTGCAGAAAATGAAAGCCGCACTTGAGGCACTAACATCATCTTGCGACCACAGTGAAGCAGGCGATAAGTGTCCATTATTGACTGCACTTGAGGAGTAAATGGGAAAGGGCTGCTTTGGAACACACTGCAAGGTTCCAGCGACTCAGGTAGAAGTGTGCTGCCGCCACAGCTAATTGAACTTGCCATGAACAGCAACTGCAATTGCCTGCTATGCTCAATGAAAGAGCAACAAGCACCCCGTCTCGGAAACGATCTTCTGTGGGAGGCAATCCCGTTGTATGAGCTGTTAGATGAGGCAGCTGCCCGATCTGAAGAATGTGCGTGCGGCACCGAAGAAGAGATGCGCCGTTGTGCCGAGCAAGTCATCATGTCAAGGATTTGCACGTGCTGCACTTCCGAGAAATCAGTGATCGATTCTATCGTAGATGAGTTTGTTAGATGCCTAGTCAAAGCTCATCTACCTTAATTTTGTACGCAAATTTCCCCGGAGAAACACATGGGACTTCCGCACGCACAACCAGGACAAGTTATCAACCTTTTACAGCACCTCGAAGGCGTCGCACCTTCCAAGACTACGGCAATTGTAAAGGAAGATTGGTTCGAAGTAATTCGCCTTCGCATCCGCGCTGGAGAAGCAATCCCAGAGCACAAAACAAAAGGGCCAATTACAGTTCAGTGTCTTGAGGGGAAGGTTGTCTTTAATGTGGATCAAAAAGATCATACCCTTTCACCCAATAGCTGGCTCTATCTAAAAGGAGGGCAAAAACATTCACTCAAAGGAATCGAAGATTCGCTGCTTTTACTAACAATAGTTTTTCAACATTAAGAGAGCTTTAATGGGCGCGTCTAACATTAGCCATATATAGAGCTGAAAAGTGGCGAATTTGTTCAAACATTTTCATCTAGCACATGGACGATAGCCTTCACCGCCATGGCGCAGTAAACTAAAAAGGCGCTGAAAGAAAATATTGGGAGAAGTTCCATGGATCTTGTCCATTTACATCTAGTTCTCACCCATTTTCCAATTGCTGGAACTATATTTGCCCTGACACTGATCGTTCTTTCGATGATAATTAATCGAGAAGACTTGCTAGTGTCGGCAATGCTAATCCTTGTCTTATCGGCGGCGCTTGCAATACCCTTGTATCTGACCGGGGAGGCTGCGGAAGACGCAATAGAGCACTTGGCTGGGGTATCAGAACATTTCTTAGAGCTCCATGAAGATGCAGCTGAGCTGAGCTTTTTTCTGCTGGAAGGCTTGGGAATATTTGCTGCCGTTGGGTTAGGATTTCATTTATCCAAAGTCGGCACACATAGTCTCTTCCCGAAAGCGCTGCTGCTTGGCACCTTAATAGTGACGGGTTCTATAGCATGGACATCCAATCTCGGTGGAAAAATTCGACATAGTGAAATTAGAGGCAACACCGCCAACCAGCAAACAAAGCCCGTTCCCTCTCCAAAGCACGATGACAGCAGCAGCCTCAGGCACTCGCTCGTCCTTCAGCTCCGTCTCTATCTCCTCCCAGGCATCCTTTGCGTCGTTCACTCTCGGCCCGTCTTCTACTGTCCACCCGCGAAACGTCACGGCTGATTTGCGAGTGACGAGCTTCGCTGCCTGCATCTGCCG
>JAGRAN010000079.1 GCA_020434585.1 Bdellovibrionales bacterium | reverse complement strand
CGTGAGGTTGCACTGCGCTCGACCTTTGAAATCGTGTCCTGCAGGTTTTGCATTTCGCCGTTATTGGCATCCTGCGCACCATCAATCAGCTTGCCGAAACCGGTGAACTGCTGGATGGAACCCGTTGCTCCGCCTAACTGGTCTGCGAGGCTGGTAAGTGCCTGAGCCGCGGAGTCGGGATTCTGATTAAACTTAGCTTCGAAAGCGTCTCGGTCGAAACTTAGAGTTCCGTCCTGATTCGTTGAAACTCCCAATGACGCTAGCGACGTGCTTCCGTCGCCGGAAACTGCTGAGGAAATTGCGCTGCGAATTGCGCTTAGTGCGCTGTCGTCGATATTTGTTCCCGCAAGCGCACCTGCAATATTTACTGTTTCGCCGTTTTGCTGGGTAACTTCAACGGCGTCCTCCTTGTTTGCAAACTCGACGAGCGAATTAAACGCTGAGACAAAAGCCTCAAGTTGGTCTGCTGCGGAGCCGGCATCTTCCTTGATTGAAATAGTAGCAGTTCCGGTGCCCTGAAGTTGAAAACTTACACCTGATATTACGTCATCGATGTTGTTGCTGGAACGCTCTATCTGACCACTGATGCCCTCGATCTCGAAAATTGCATTGCTTGCTTGATCGATTGTTGCTGTGCCGAGGTCGGCGCCTAGCCCATCGCTCGCGCTAACGCTTAACGAGCCATTTTCCGTTCCGGATTGTGTGGTTTGAAAAGTTATTTTGTAGCTAGGGTCAGAGTTCGTCCCCGTGTTGACTAGTGCGGCTGAGACGCTTCCGCCGCTTTTGGCGTTAACTTCGTCGACGAAATCCTCAGCCGTTGTGAGCTCGTCGACGCTGACAGTGAATTGCTGTGCATCGTCGCCTTCACCGACCGTAAATGTTACGTCACCAGTATTTGCGGCTCCGCTTACAATGAAATCTGATCCGGATTTGAAACTAGTGGCAAATGACCCCGAAGCGTTATCAGCCAGCTGCTTAACAGAAATGTCAAAAGAACCGGTTTCGGCATTGCTGCCTGCCGTCGCTGTCGCTACATCCTTGTTTGATGTCGAAGCACCTTTTACGCTGCCTCCGCCGTTGATAGTTCTGAAAGGATCAATCGCGTCCGCTACACCGAGAAGCAGCGTGTTAAGCTGATCCAGCGCGGAATTCTCACTTTGCAGCGCTTCAATCTGATTTTGTCTGGGAGCGTTTTGGAGGGTGAGCTGATCAAACAGCGCCTGCGCGATCGATGAACCATCGATGCCGCTTCCAATCCCTGGAAATGATATACTGCCAGCCATACTACAACTGCGATACTACTTGTGCGCGGCCAATCCATGGTTACGCACTATTTAACGAGAGACCATCAAACCGGATATCGATGCAGCAGCACTGATATCGCGGCTCTACGTAGTAGGTATCGTCGGGCGAGGCTTAGAGCTTTAGTAAAAATATCAACGGAAGTGCGGCGATATCTGTAGTAATTAGAAGTATTTAGCGATATCGAGCCTTAAGTGCCTAATCCGGCCAAAATTCCGCTTAGCGCACTGGCTTGGTTTTGGAGGTCGCCGATTGTTGATTCGAGGTTAGCAAACACCTTTTTCAGGCGCTCCTCTTGAGCGGCAATACTGCGGTTAATTCTCTCGATCCGCTCATTCAAGCTGACGATCTCTTGATCATTGGAGCGGATCGAAAGGTCAATCAATCCGTTGAATTTTGTGTAATCTGAAATAACGCCGGTAGTCGCGGCTGTCTTATCGGCAAACTGATGGAGCAGTTTCTCCACCGCATTGGGGTCTTTGCTCACCGCTTCGGTAAACTTTTCGATATTGAACTCAATGGTGCCGTCGTTTAAAGTTTTGAAGCCCATGTCCGCAAAAATTTGCACCGGGCTGCCTTCGATTCCTGAAGCTGCGGATGCGAGAGCGGTTTTGATTGCACCAATAGCATTCTCATCAGTTGAGGTTTTAGATAGGTCGCCATAAACGTTTACGGTTGTTCCACTTTCTCCCGTTTCTTGTTCGATTTTGCTGCTATCTCTCGAAAGCATAATAGCTTCGTTGAAGGCAGAGACGAATTCCTCTACTCGTCCGGCAGTTTTATCGGCATCGTTGGTGACGTTGAGAACTACCGGTAAGGTGCTCACTGCTTTCAGAGTAATTGTCAGACCGGGAATTAATCCATTGACTGTGTTTGACTGACGTTCGATCTGACCAAGTCCGGCGATAGTGAAGATTGCGTTTTGTGCTTGTTCTTGCGTGTGTCCCTGCAGCACGCCTTCGTTAGCCAGCTCAGGCGGAACGCTGACTGTCAGGTGCCCTTCGTCTAGTCCGGACTTTTGTCCGTTGATAAGCAGCGTGTATTCCGGTTCTTCCTCACTGCCCAGATTTACTACCGAGGCAATTAATTTACCTGGAGCTGCTTCATTAATTTTGTTGGCGATTTCACCGAGTGTCGTCGTTTCGTCGACCTCGATACTAAAAGTTTCAGCCTTTGTGCCCTGACCTAGTGTGATATCGATGTTGGTTGGGCCAGTAAGCCCCGGCGCTATTGGCTCATCAGCAGCCGAAAAGCGATCGTTGAAAGAAAATACTGCGGCACGCGCCAATTGAGTGACTGAAGCAATAGTTGTTGAACTTGTCGGTGCAGTTGCACTGGCGGAAACATCAACTACGTCATCATCGGTACTGGTAGCCGCCTTTGAGATGGCTCCACCGGACAGCGTTAAGAAGCTGTTGAGGGCGGTCTTAAGAGTCAGCAGTTTAGAATTGAAATCTTCGAGGGCGGTAGTTTCCGCGTCATTAAAGGCAATCTTGTTTTCTAGCGGGACCTGTTGTACCCGCTTAGCGTCTGTAAGCGCTTCGATAACCGCATCTCCGTCAATGCCGGAAGCGATTCCTGAAAAACTAATGGTCGGCACGAGTAGGCCCTCTGTTCCTAACTAGCAATGTTATGATTACTGCGCTTACTGCTCACTTCTAGGCAGGCACCGAAACGGCGTGTGGCAGCCTACAGGATAGCCTCAAGCAGAACCTGCTTGGGGCATGTACAAACTTCCTCGACAGATTTAGGTGCAAAGTTAAGGCCAGACTTAACTTTTTAAGAAAAGATAAGAGTTGCGAGGGATTAAGCCTGGAGGCGCACCACTAGCCTACCGCTTCCCTGCGGCAAGAATTACCGGTTCGCTGGTGAGTTAGGTCTAAGCTAGAGCACGAATTAAGTGCCCGACATGCTCGGCTTTTTCAGCCTGCTGCCGTGCCAGCTCTACTAACTCCTCGGGTGGAAACTGGCGAATCACCTTGCCAGACTCCTTCTCAACCACCTGGAAGAACAGGCTCGATTTGCCGCTGTCCTTGATGGACACGTCAAAGCGAACTTCGGTCGAATTGATTGCGTTTTCAAAACGCTCTCGCATCTCTTCCGGGTTGATTCCCGTGACCTTCGAATTTCCTGATTCGTCGTCTTCCGCTCGTTCACGATCTTCCTCAGCGCCCTTCGCGACAGCGCGACGGACTATAGAAGCAGAAAGATCCACACGAACTGCGTCGACATCCAAATCACGGGTTTTCTCCGGGTCAACATTCCGTGTTTTTGTTTCGGCAGGGGCTACTGCAGCGAACTCGTCACTGCGAGCCTCTTTTGCCGTATCTACCGTTCTCGTTTCCATTTTACTACAACATCCTTATCAGAACTCTCGGACCGAGATTTCCCGAGAGCAAAAGCTGACTCCTTGTCTGCTCCGTTACGGACAAAGCCACTGGGCCATGTCCACCTTGAGTTCGGTGCTAGATCCGGCGTGTAGTAGAAGAAAAATCGGGCGAGAAACCACAATTGTTCAGTCCGTGAACACGCAGTGCTCAGAGCACCTGCCAGTCCTCTCTATAGCCCTTTTGAGGCCCAGTCCCGTGAGAAGACTTGATGTCTCGTGCAACGGCAGATTGCGCAAAATACTTTAGCGCTCGAAGAAAAATTTTTTGCGAAAAATTATTAAACTTTTGATTTCAGCTATTTACCACTTAGACGCTTGCTGCTGCGCCTCCTCGAGTCGCTCGGGGGTGCCCACGTCGTTCCAGGCACCGGGATAGAGATCGGAATTGATATACCCTCCTGCAGAAAGCTTCTCGACGTATGTATCCTGGGTGATGCTAAAGACAGTGCCAGCTGGGGGCATCTCGGCGATTAACTTTCTTGAGAGCACTTGCACACCGGTATACATCAACTCCTCAATTGGCGGCGTCTTACCGTACTGCTTACCTAAGAAGCTGACTACCCTTCCCTCTGTGTCGACTCCCACTGAGCCGAAGTCGCGAGCGCGGTGGTCACGTCGCAAAACTAGAGTTGCCAGCGCTTCTGGGCAGCTTTGGTGACGGGTGATTAAACCGGATATCGAAAAATCACGACCCAGCAAAGTGTCGCAATTCATCGTTACAAGCATCTGATGTTCGAGCTTGCTTTCGATATTTTTTATTGCCCCGCCCGTATCTAAGATGAGTGGCTGCTCCTCGCTGTATTTAATCTCGATGCCCCACCTGGACCCGTCGCCGACTTCCTTCCGAATAAGCTCGGGCAGGTAATGTAAATTGACAAAAATCTTTTCAAAGCCTGCTGTGACCGCCAGTTCAATATTCCAAAAGATAAGCGGTTTGCCGGCGACTTTGACTAATGCCTTAGGGCAATTCTCGGTCAATGCGCCGAGGCGTTTACCAAATCCAGCTGCGAGAATCAGCAAGTCAGCTTGCTGCATTTGTTAAGCCTCCGGGAGCTGTCGGCGTTCCTTAATATTGGGGAACATTTCTTCCAGTACTTCGAGCATCGCCCCTGATGTTGATAGTCCGCGCCGCTCTGAGATTAGCGCTAATGTGCGTCCGATACGTCCCATCGTTCCAGGGATCCACTCTTCATATGCGGTAAGGCCTCGAACTTTTACCAGCTTGGTAAAACGGCCAGCAACCTTTAGGTCGCGCTGAAGTAGAGTCAGGTAGTATGCGTCGTAAAAACTGTCGTCGAAGGAGGAAATATCAATAAAATATTCCAGGAGCATCCGGCCACGTTTGGGTCCGAGGCAGGAGTCGGTATCGCGGTCGTTCAGCAATGCAACTAGGTCGTATGCCGGAGTTCCTAAGCAAGCGTCCTGAAAATCGATGACTCTAACGCTTTGATTCGCGTCGATGAGCAGGTTCCACGAATGAAAATCACGGTGAACTAACACGCGTTCCATGCTGCAGAGCTGCTTAACAAGTTCATCAAACAAATGTGAGAGCAAATTCTGCTTTCCTCCGGCAGGGCGCTGCGGAAGGAAGACGAACTCTCTGAACTCATCAATTTCCTTTCTGTATAATGCTTCGTTGAATCCGCGCTGGAATGGAAAAAATGAATTATCGGCCGGCATTTGCTGCAGCGAAGCAATTAGCTCTACGGCTTGTTTGTATAGCTCATCTGTCTGTGCAGAGCTGAACGCATTTGAACGACTTCCGACGACAGTGTAGCAGAGCAGCGTACTTCCTAGGTCTTCTATTAACAGTACCTTTCCAGTGTCCGCTTCGAAGTACAGCTGTGGAACCGGCCAGCCGTTGTTTTCGAAATAGCGAGTGAGCTCTACATAAGCCGTATTTGAATTGATGACGGGACCGTCTCCGGCTTCAGCGGGAGTAACGGAGTCGAAGACCATTGCGACTAGGCGATCAACTTCCCCACCCTTGAGATGCAAACGGTAGTACCGCCTGAGCGAGGCATCAGGCGCGATGACATCAATGTCGGTAATCTCGATGTTGCTGTTCCACTTGCTGACTGCATCACGCAGCAGTGTTTTAGTTTCGTCCATGGCATTTTCTATTGCTGTTCATTGTACTGCTGATAAAGTAACATCGAGCAAGCAGCGCTGTTCTAACCTAGTTTATAGCAAGAACGATGCAAGAGCATAACACCAAATCTAGCGGGACTTTGTATGTAGTTGCCACCCCCATCGGCAATCTCGATGACTTTTCCTCGCGTGCCCTGAGTGTTTTAAGGTCAGTCGATATCATCTTGGCTGAGGACACCCGCAATTTTGGTCGTTTGGCCAAAAGATTTGAGATATCTACCAAGGCTTTAAGCTACCACGATCATAACGAGTCCAGTCGTGCCCAGGATATTTTGGCTCAACTTGCGCAGGGGAAATCAGCTGCGCTGGTATCGGATGCCGGCACTCCGACGTTGAGCGATCCCGGCTATAGAATAGTGAAAGCGTGCAGAGAAGCTGACGTTTCTGTAATACCAATTCCGGGTCCAAGTGCCGCGATTGCTGCGCTCTCTGTTTCTGGATTTGAGACAGATCGATTCTCCTTTTTTGGGTTCCTTCCGCAAAAGCCCGGCAAGCGCGAGAAGACAGTTCGTGAAGCTCTAGCGTCAGAATGCTGCGTTATCTTATACGAGTCGGTGCACAAGATTTGTAAAACCCTTGGACTAATCGCTTCCATCGAGCCGCAACGTGACTTGTTCCTAGCGCGGGAAATGACAAAAATTCACGAGGAATACCTCTCAGGAACAGCCAAAGAGCTAGCTGGCGAGCTGGAATCTCGCAGCAGCGTTAAAGGCGAATTCGTGCTGATAATTCGCGGTGCAAAGCACTCTACTGCATCGTAGAACTGCCTTCGATCGGTTCGTAGAAGCTGCCGCCGCTGCCAGCTGCGCGCGCTTTGATCCCCATCGCAGGTGTGAATCTAAAACCGTGCTGCTTCTCGAGGCGCTCTAGGCGAGTCAAAATGTCTCTGGCGCCGACCCGTTCAGCATAATGCATGATCCCTCCGCGAAACGGCGCGAATCCTGTTCCCATGACTGTGGCCAGATCAATCTGTCCAGCGGATTCCCTGCAGGGTGTGCCGGCAACTCCCTCGTCAAAACAGCGCACTGCTTCGTTAACCATGGAGAGGATAAGGCGATCCTGCAATTCTGCCGGAGAGCCTGCGGTCGGGTGATCGGGCAGCTCTAGTAATTGACTTAGTTCTGAATCTGGAGTGCCTTCCTTTCCGTTATAGACGTAAAACCCTTTACCGGACTTGCGGCCGAGTCGGCCCAGCGATGCTAGTTTTGCTGTGAATGGCGGAGTCTCCATGCGACTGCCGTAGCTGCTGCTCATGATTTCGGCGACATGGGCAGCCACGTCCAGGCCAACTTCGTCAAGCAGTCTAAGCGGCCCCATCGGCATACCAAAACGGACAGCAGCCTTATCGATATCTGTGATTGAGTAGCCATCACCCAGAGCCCACGCAGCTTCTGCTAGATATGGGCTTAAAATTCGGTTCACGAGAAACCCAGGGACCTCTTCAACGACAACAGGATATTTACCCAACTTGGAGGCAAGAGCCGCAGTGAACGCGATTGAACGCTGGTCTGTCACTGAAGATCTCACGATTTCAACTAGCGGCATTTTCTCAGCGGGATTGAAGAAGTGCATTCCTATGACCCGCTCGGGATGAGATAAATCTGAAGCAATTTCGCTAATCGGAAGCGAAGAAGTGTTGCTGGCAAGAACGGCCGTGTCGGGTAGGAGAGATGCCAATTGACCGAACACGCGCTTTTTTACGTCGAGCTTTTCTACGATTGCCTCAATAACGATTTCTACATCGTTGATGCTGTCGATCGTTCCTTCGATCGACAGCTTAGCCAGGGACGATTTGGCTTTGTCAGGTTCGTATTTGAAACGTTTGCCAAGGGAGTCTTCGATGTGAGCCTCAGCACGTTCGCGCGCTTTGCTGTCGAGATCAACCAAGAGGACTTCGACCCCCGAACTAAGCAGGGATGCTGCTATTCCTGCTCCCATAGTGCCTGCCCCAAGGACAGCGGCTTTCGCTTGGGAAACCTCGTCCTGCAGTGATTTCCATCGTTTGCCAGCTTCGTCGGTAAGGAAGAAGAGATGGACAAGCGACTTGCTCTCGGGAGTGACGATGAGTTCGGCTAAAGCCTGTGCCTCCATATCAAGGGCCGGAACGACGTTCATTGAAAGCGCCTTAGTTGCGACTTCAACAGCGCGCGGTGGCGCGGGATAGTGGCCGCCGGTCGTTTTGTGGACCTGTGCCAGCGCTTTGTTGGCGACCATCTTTCGGCCGATGCCAGTGAAGGTAAGAATTTTTTCGCCGAATGCGATGGGTTTTCGTCTTGGCGTGTGTCTGCCGGATGCAATTTCACAAGCTTTTGCTTCCAGGGCTGAATAACCCTTGTCAGCTGAACCTTCTACTTCGACCACTTCGTCGACCAGTCCAGCCTTTAGACCGCGTTTTGCTGGAAGCATTCTACCTTTAAGGATGATATCAAGTGCGGCAGGGAGTCCTAGTAGACGCGGGAGCCGAACGGATCCACCAAAGCCGGGAATGATTCCCAACTTAATCTCCGGGAGACCCACCTTAACTTCGCTAATATTGGCGGCAATTCGATAGTCGCAAGCCAGAGCAAGTTCATAGCCACCGCCCACACATGCGCCGGATACTGCTGCAACGGTGGTGCACTTCAAGCTGGCAACGCGCTGAAATAGTCCCTGCCCGCGGCTGGCGAGGCCCTTGGCGATCGCCACGTCGGTTACGCCGCTAATTTGGTTGATGTCAGCGCCGTTGCAGAATAATCCGGGACCAGATCCGATAATGACAAGGCCCTGCAGAGACGGATTGGACTCGATTTTATCTAAGGCCTGTTCGAACGTTTCCATTCGCCGCGGAGTGATCGTGACATATCGTTCGTTTGGTGTGCCCAGTCGCAAAATGGCCGTCTGACCGGATACTTCCAAGATGACACTTTGATCTGGTTTAGACTCTGGATTCTGAGCTGTTTCGGTTTCCATCCGCCCTCCACGGCGTCTCAAGCTGCCCAACGTCGGCTGAATAAATCCCGCCACCGCTGCGTCGCAAGGTATGACTAAGCAAAGTACGCTAACATAAACCTTAACGTTTGTGTAGGGTTAGGCGCAGTAAATGCGTCGACACTTCCTGTCAGGCATTGTATAAGATATCTGGTGAGGAACAACGTTATTAGGGGGAATTTGCCGGTGATGCGTTCGGTTTTATTTCTTTGTCTAACCTTATTTACATCAGCTGTGCCCAATGCATTCGCCGACTGCAAATGCCCAGAAAAGCCTTCACTGAACCAAGCAGTGGAAGACGCGAGTATTGTTTTTCTAGGTCGCGTGACTTCGATCAAAAACAGCGTCATGCGCGAAGGCAAAATGGAAATCGAATTCGCAGCCTTTAATCGCTTTAAAACCGAATTTGAAGAAACCTCTTCCGGAAGGCAGTTATTGATTTATACGCCGGATGGACCTCAAAATTGCGGCGTCGAATTTTTGCTTGAGCAGGACTATTTGGTCTTCGGCAAAGGCAATCCGGCCCGCTATGAAGTCGATGCCTGCTCCAGAACGGGTCTGGTTGAACTCGTTAAAGAGGACATCGAAGCCCTCGGCAAGAAAAAGTAAAGGCGGCCTGACAACTTCAGCTTTGACTGAAGTGCCGACCGCCTTTCAAGGTCAACTCTATTAAAGCTTAAAGTAGCTTCTTAAAGCCTTCTACCAAGTCGAGCTTCTCCCAGGAAAAGCTGCCATCTTTGCCTGGCTCGCGGCCGAAGTGTCCGTAAGCGGCTGTGGCGCGGTAAATTGGCTTGAGTAAGTCGAGCTTTTCGATAATTGCTTTCGGGCGGAAGTCGAACAGCTCACGTGCTTCTTTAGCAATTAGCTCTTCGTCGACTTTGCCGGTATCGAACGTATCGACAAGCACCGACACCGGTTCCGCAACTCCGATGGCATATCCCAGTTGAATTTCACAACGATCTGCCAGGCCAGCAGCTACGATGTTCTTTGCGACATAGCGTGCTGCATAAGCTGCGGAGCGGTCGACCTTGCTGGGGTCTTTTCCAGAGAATGCACCTCCACCGTGGCGGCTGTATCCGCCGTAAGTGTCGACGATAATCTTTCTGCCGGTTAGTCCAGCATCGGCTTGCGGGCCGCCCACTACGAATCTGCCAGTCGGATTAATATAAAACTTTGTCTTATCGTTCATTAAATTCGACGGAAGTACGTTGCGAATAACTTTGTCGACCACGACCTCTTTCAAGGTATCAAGCTCGACTTCAGCTTTATGCTGAGTGGAGATAACAACAGAGTCAATGAACTTTGGTCTGCCGTTTTCATATCGCACAGTTACCTGTGACTTTGAGTCGGGCAGAACAAAATCGATATCTCCAGCGTGCCTTAACTCCGCAAGACGATGCACGAGTTTGTGGCTGAGAGAAATCGGCAGCGGCATGTATTCCGGAGTTTCATTGCACGCGAATCCAAACATAATGCCCTGGTCGCCTGCGCCCTGCTCACCATAAGAACCTTCGTTTTCGTTGACGCCTTGGGCGATGTCGCCGGACTGACGGCTAAGGTGCACTAGCACTGCAGCGGAATCAGCATCACAGCCGCATTCCTTGGATACGTAACCAATGCTGCGCAATGTGTCGCGAACAATTTCTTCGAAGTTAACTTTTGCATTTGAGGTGATTTCACCCGCTAAAAGTACCATCCCTGTTTTAACAAGGGTCTCGCACGCAACTCTGCTCCGCGGGTCCTCTGCCAGCAGGGCATCAAGCACCGCGTCGCTGATCTGATCACAAACTTTGTCTGGATGTCCCTCAGATACGGATTCAGAGGTAAATAAGAAATTTTTTAGCGCCATTCTTCAGCTACTCCTTCCATTACAAATGATGCACACGGCATCCAAAATAAAAATTAAACACTCGCGTTTTGACGAGACTTCAACAGTTCAGGCATGTCGGCGGGGGCGGACTTCTGAGGACTAAGGAGGTAGGCTTAATTAGAAGTGGAGCTCCAAGGCCCGGCTCAAGCAGAGCTCTGGATACAGCTCCAGCGGGGCGTCGAGAATAGTTAGATTCGCTGCTGCCTGCCGGAGGCGAATTGCCGGTTCCCAGGCTGCGAATTTTTAGCTCCATTAGCAGTCCCATTGTCCGTCCTAATAGACAAAACAAACACACTACAAGCGTCAAAGTTCAGTTTGAACTTCAAGCCTAACAAACGTTCCTACTAAAGCGCGGCTTGGCCGTCAAGAATCGCAAGGAGTTATCGCTAAATAAACGGCAAGTAGACGCTAGCGCGACTGATCAATGTGAAGGTGCTTCACTGAGACTTGGGCACCGCAGTCCGCCAGCGTTTCGGCGAGCTTACAGGAGGTCGCAACCGAGCGATGCTTACCGCCCGTACAGCCTACGGCAACTGTCAGATAACACTTACCCTCTTCCACGTAGCGAGGAATCAGGAATCGCAGCAGGTCTGCAAAGCGACAGACAAATTCCTGCGCATCTTTGGTCTGAAATACGTAGTCCGCCACGTTTTGATCCAACCCCGTAAGCTCTCGCAGCTCTGGAACGAAGTGCGGGTTAGCCATAAAGCGAACGTCCATCACTATGTCGGCATTTACGGGTGCGCCGTATTTGAACCCGAAGGAGGCAATGGTCAGTTCCAGAGGAGATTCTTCGTTTGTGTCTCGTCGGTAAAACTTTGTGACCGCTCGCCGGAGTTCGTGCGGAGTGAAATTTGACGTATCAATGATTTTATCGGCCTTCGCTCGAAAATCGGTCAGGACCATACGCTCGTACTTAAGCGCCTGCTGCACGGTGCTGACCTGCCCTCCGGCTTTGATCAGCGGATGCGGCCTTCGGGTTTCTTTGAACCGTCTTAGCAAAACGTCGTCGTGAGCATCCAAATACAGCATCCGTATTGCCGTCCCCTGCTGCTTCAGGTTGTCTACGACCTTTTGCAGCTGCGGGAAAAAGCCTTCGGTTCGACAATCGATTAGCAATGCGTAGTCTTTGTCGTGACGAACAGGAATGGCTTCTGCACCAGAGTCAGTGGAATCCTGCTGATCGAGAATGATCTTTTTAGCGAAGTCGCCGATTAGGGCAGACGGGAGATTGTCTACACAAAAGAAACCGATATCTTCGAAAGCGTTAAGGGCGGTCGACTTGCCTGACCCCGACACTCCGCTGATGATAACGAGTTGTTTGTTGGACATTTGCCCGCCTGCTTAAAATGCAGAAGCATGCCCTTCTCTTAAGCTTGAGGGGCTACCTGATGCTTATGGTCCTGCATTCGCTCCTTACGCTTTCTCATCTGTTTGTCCAGGTTATCGACAACCTTGTCAATTGCCGAATACAAGTCTTCCGTAATTTCCTTTGCGGTAATATCGAAGCCTTTGGTTCTAAGGACAACTTCGACTACGTGGTCGCGCTTCTGAACTGAGAGGACAATTTGTACGTCTGCGGAGTTGTTAATGTACTTTCTAAGGCAATGCGTTACTTTTTCCGTTGCATACGATTTGAGCGCCGGGGTCGATTCAGTGTGACGGAAAGTTACCGATACATTGATCTCGGGCAATGTCTTAGACATATAAGTTAACCTCTTTCGATTTTGGGGTTACAAATTTCAAGAAAAGAAATTGCATCAGCGGCTAAAGTGGTGCGACGACCTAATACGGGCATTCTATCACAAAACAGCGTTCTAAAAAATCGGGAGCCAGGAGTTTAAAATACCTTCTTCCTGCGGGAGGAGGACAAAATATTCATCATTTCTCTGTATTTCGCGACGGTTCTCCGAGCAATGCTGACCCCCTCGTCCTTAAGAATCCCGACAATAGCCTGATCGCTTAGCGGCTTCTTGGGGTCCTCGTCGGAAATTAGAGCGCGTATTCGCTCTTTCACAGATTCGGAAGACACCTCTCCAACTCCTGAGCGGAGTCCAGAGGAAAAGAAGTATTTCAATTCAAAGACGCCACGAGGAGTGTGAACATACTTGTTGGTGGTTACTCGGCTGACAGTTGATTCGTGCATTCCAACGTCTTCGGCGACGTCGCGCAATACGAGAGGTCTGAGGCCCGAAACCCCTTTTTCGAGGAAGTCACGCTGAAATTTGAAGATACTTTCGGTAACCCGGTAAATCGTCTGCTGGCGCTGATGAATGCTTTTGATCAACCAAGCTGCCGAGCGCAGACGGTCCTGCAAATACTCTTTGTTCGGAGCGTCGGTTGCGCTATCACCGTTATTTTTCATCAGCAAATCGCGATATTTGGTGTTCACTCGCAGCTTCGGCATTCCCGATTCGTTCAGGGAAATTACATATTCGTCACCGATTTTTCGAACGTAAATATCAGGAGTAATGTAAATCGGGCTTTCGTCGACAAACGGTCTGCCTGGGCGTGGCTCGAGAGTTTGAATATACCGAATCGCGTCGTAAACCTCTTCAACGGACACTTCGAGTACTTTTGCGATTGAATCGAACTTTCTTGATTCGATATCGCCCAGGTGGCAATCGACAACATGCCAAACTAAGGTGTCTTCCATGCCACGCTGGTTTAGTTGAATCAGCAAACATTCTCTCAAGTCGCGCGCACCGACTCCGGCTGGATCAAGCGATTGAACCACACTAAGCACGGACTCGACACCATCGATATCACAGCCGCATAAGGCGCAGAGTTCTTCCATCGAGCATTCGAGATAGCCGTTGCGGTCGAGATTGCCGATAATCTGGACGGCAATGTCTTGTTCCTTTTCGTCCAGCTCCAAAGTTCTGAGCTGCCAAAGGAGATGACTCGAAAGTCCTTCTTGCTTGGAAACTGTAGCTTCGATCGACGGCCGCTCTTCATCTGAATCGACTGCGCGGGCACCGTAGTTGACTTGCCAAGATTCGGGAGCTGATTCCATGTAATTGGACCAGTCGACGTTCGGGTCGAGCATCGGCTCGTCTGCTGTTACTGATAGCGACTGCAGTTCGTCGGGAATTTCGCTCGAACCTTCAAATTCACTTTTACTGTCGCGGGAGTCATTGTGTTCGTCTCCCTCGTCTTTGGCGTCTTCTAGTACGGGGTTTTCTAGGAGTTCCTTTTCTAGAACTTCAAGGTATTCTAAGCGACCGAGCTGAAGCAGTTTGATTGCCTGCTGCAGCTGAGGCGTCATCACCAGCGACTGGCTAAGCTTTTGATTTAGTTTAATCTCTAGTGACATATACGGCCTTTACGAAACCAACCCCTTACTGCAGTAAAACAACCTAAGCACTACCCGAGCATTTTCGGCACACTTCTTTCAATGCAAAAAATCGTGCCAAAGATTCCAGCTAAGCCGTTAAATTAATAACTCCCTGGAAGCACTCGAGAAGCAGCGTTTCATCCCCCCAGCAGATCGAATGAAAAACCGTCTTGGTACGATAGTAGCATAGCTTTTATCGGGAACGCGAAGTTAAATATTGATACTTTTGCCAAACAAAAGCTCTAACTACGGATAGTTTCAACCTAATTTAGGTGTGTGTATACAAGCGGCCCGCATGGAGACGGGCGCTCAGAGCGAGAAGCTCTCTCCGAGGTAGTACTCTCGCGCAATTTCAGAGTTGGCGATTTGTTCGGGGGTGCCGGATTCCATCAATCTTCCATCACTAAGGATATATGCTCTGTCACAGATTCCGAGCGTCTCACGCACGTTATGATCCGTGATCAGGACGGCGATTCCCTTGCGCTGCAGTGTGCGCACTAGTTCCTGGATTTCGCCGACTACAATCGGATCGATTCCGGCAAACGGTTCGTCGAGCAGCATTATCTTTGGCGAGCAGGCTAGGGCTCTGGCAATTTCTACGCGGCGGCGCTCTCCGCCAGACAAGGAAAACGCCATGCTTTTTGCGACACGCTCTAAGGCGAGCTCCTCTATCAGCTCGGCCAGGCGCGTCTGCTGCTTTTTTGGGTCTGATTTAAATTCAGGCAGAACCTCGAGTACGGCGAGGATGTTTTCGGACACGCTCAGCTTGCGAAAAACAGAGGGTTCCTGAGGAAGGTAGCCAAGCCCGAGTCGAGCGCGCTCGAACATAGGGACTCCGGTTACGTCGTGGTTGTTAAGGCGAATACTGCCTTCGTCCGGATGGACCAAGCCAACCATCATGTAAAATGTTGTCGTCTTGCCTGCTCCATTTGGTCCGAGCAGTCCAACAATTTCGCCCTCATTAACAAAAACGTCGACTCCGTCTACGACTCGTCTACCGTTGTAGATCTTAATCAGGCCGGAGCTGGATAATATGGCACTGGGTTGTGAACCGTTAGATGTCATTGCAAATCACCTAGGCCGGGAACAGCCTCGGCGGCTTCTGCGGCTTCTTGGATAACGCGAACTCTGACGTCCCCTTCCGCCTCGCTGCGATCTTCGTTGAGAAACACCCGAATCTTGTCGGCTGTAAGCGCGTTTCCTTTGTTAATTAGCTCGGGAGCTTCCGTTAATTCAACCACTGCTTTTTTCACATCGTAAAATGCGTGTTCAGATGTTGCACGCATGTCTGTTCCGCGAGTAATTACAACGTTCTTTTCACAGGTAACAGTGTCCAGCTCGTTCTTCTCGTCGTATTTGCCGATCATCTTGTCTGAAGTGAGCATTACATCGCCGCGCTGAGCACGTACGTTGCCCTCGTAAACAAACTTACGCTCGACTGCGTTTACTTGAAGCGAGTCAGACTTAATTAACAGCGGAAGGCTCTTATCCATCTTGCTGGAGTCGCCCATGATTCCTTTGAGCGGGTTGCTGCTCGCTTCAGCGGCAGCCTCTGCATTAGCACCTGTCGCAGCAAACAATGCTGCGGCAAGCAAAGCCAGATGCAGCGCTGGGCGTAATAATCCTGCTTTTTTGTTCATTGTGCGCTCTTTTGTTTCATGGATTCGACAAACTTAGGGACTTTGCCGCCCTGCTCAAACTGTGACTCAACATTGCGACTAAGAGTAATCAGCTGAGGTTCAATGTAAACCTTCATGCCAATCCCGGTAACGACGAATCCAGGTCCACTCACCTTAACACTTCCTGGAGCAGTGATTTCCTGACTCTTAGAATCGAAATTGGCCAATTCGGTCTCGATCAAAATTGAATCATCGAGGACCACCTCTATATTCCCCTCAAGTTCGGCGCGCTGCAAGGCCATCTCGCTGATAAACATCTTTCCCGCTCTAGACTTGACAGTTACCGATGAACCGTCAGTGCGATGAACTGTGATAGCGGCGTCGCTCAATTGCGCCAAAGTTTCGTCAGCAAAGTACCGGGCGTCACGTGCTTTAACCTCCCACGCCAAGCGGCCGTCCTGAATTTCACTGCGATGGAAGTCCCTCAGATGTAGGCTGGAAGTGCGCTGCACAGGGGCATGCACACCTTCGAGCTGGTCGCTTGGCGCATCGAGAGCTGTCTCGGCACCTAACAGTGAGCTCCTGTCAGCCGAACGGTAAATCACAATAACGGCCAAAAACAGAAGGTAGGCACCGGTCAAAACAGCGAAAGTTAGCTGCATTTGACGATAGTCGACCGTGCGGTGTCCGGCGTTGATGGAAAGCTCCATTGAACTCCTAAGCAGCAGCGGGCTAGCGCGTCCGCAGCTGAAGTTTGGATAAAGTCACTATGTCGGCCAGAAGGTTTTCCAACTCTGAAAGTGGCAGCATGTTTGCACCGTCCGAAGGAGCGCTGTCGGGATTCTCGTGGCTTTCCAAGAAGAATCCGTCGACCCCAACTGCAGCTGCAGCACGGACAAGCGCCGGAATTCGCTCCCGACTGCCGCCTGACACCCCTGCTGCCCCACCCATGATTTGCACGCTGTGAGTGCCGTCGAAGACAATTGGGCACTTTGCAGTTTCGGCCATAATTTCAAGTCCGCGAAAATCTACTATGAGCTCACGATAGCCAAAGCTCGCACCGCGTTCGCAAATCATTACTCGCGAGTTGCCGCTCTCAACGACCTTTTGAGCGACGAATTTCATGTCGGCGGGGGCAACAAATTGCCCTTTCTTAATCAGGACCGCTTTGCCTGAAGCGGCGGCTGCTTGGAGTAAGTCAGTCTGTCGGCAAAGAAAGGCAGGAATCTGCAAAACATCGACGACTTCAGCGGCGGCTTGGGCTTCCTGAGGGCTGTGAACATCAGTAATGACCGGGACGCCCAGCCTCTCTTTAACTTCGGCGAGAACTGACAGACCTTCGTCGATTCCGAGACCCCTAAAGCTGCTAATGCTAGTGCGGTTCGCCTTGTCGTAGGAAGATTTGAACACGAACTGAATGCCCGCCCGGCCAGCGATTTCCTTAATTTGGGCGGCATGATCTAGTGCATGTTCTCTGGACTCGATAACGCATGGACCGCAAAACAAAACAGGTGAAGTGCGATCACCGATGGTGACACTCGAGCCAAGAGAGAAGCTGGAAGAAGCTGAGCCTGCCATGACTAAGAATACTTACTATTCCCTGCCGGCTGCTGCGGCAGGAGCGCTAGAACGTTTGCCGGAGCGGGAGCCATTTGTGGTGCCTTGGCGCGCGGATTTAGTATCAGCTTTTGATAGTAGTCCGTCTCGGTTTTTTAGTGCTGCCTGGATAAACGAACTAAACAGTGGATGAGGTTTCAGCGGTCGAGACAGAAACTCGGGGTGAAACTGAACACCGACGAACCACGGGTGGGACGGTATTTCGATTGTCTCTACTAAATTGTTTGTCGGGCAAGTGCCTGACATGATCATTCCGGCCTTTTCAAGCTGCGCGGTGTAGGCGCTATTTACTTCCCAGCGATGACGATGTCTCTCTGAAATTTGATCGGAGCCGTAGATTTTGTGCAGCAAGCTGCCCTTCTTCAAGTCACAGGGATATGCGCCGAGGCGCATCGTGCCGCCTTTGTCCTCAACCCCTTTCTGCTCCTCCATTAAATGAACTACGGGGTGGCTTGTATCGGGATTGAATTCTTGACTGTTGGCATCTTCAAGATTGAGCATGTGGCGCGAAAATTCGACCAAGGCCATCTGTAGTCCAAGGCAGATCCCTAAAAACGGGACATTGTGACTACGTGCATATTCGATTGCGGCGATTTTTCCTTCACCCCCGCGTTTGCCGAAGCCGCCAGGGACGAGAATTGCATCGGCGCTTTTGAGATCTTCTGGGATTCCGCCTTTTTCAATCGATTCGGCGTCGATATATACGACGTTTACTCCGCAGTCGTTGGCTACACCGCCGTGGGTCAAAGCTTCGTTCAAACTTTTGTATGATTCGGTGAGGTCAACATACTTGCCGACCATGGCTACGGTTACGTAGTCCTTTTTCGGAGACTTAAGAACGTTAGCTACGCGCTTCCAAGGATCTAAGTTTGGGGCACCGGTCCAGATATTGAGTTTTTCGCAAGTTCGTGAGTCTAGGCCTTCGTCGTGAAGCACCAGCGGTAAATCGTAAATATTGTCTACGTCCGACGCTGTAATCACGCAGTTTTTTGCAACGTTGCAGAAGAGTGAAATCTTCTGCTTAACGTCAGGGTCGAGCTCCATGCTCGTGCGAAGAATTATTACATCCGGCTGTATCCCCAGGCTGGTCAGCATCTTTACTGAGTGCTGGGTCGGCTTGGTCTTTAATTCTCCGGCTGACTGGATATAAGGCACGAGCGTCAGGTGAATATAGAGAACGTTTTCTCGACCGACGTCAGCGGCAATCTGGCGCACCGCCTCCAGGAAAGGCAGGCTTTCAATGTCTCCGACTGTTCCACCGATTTCGCCGATGCAGATGTCGAAGTTCTGCCCCGCATGCAAAATGCGGCTTTTAATTTCATCGGTAACATGAGGAATGACTTGTACGGTGCCGCCGAGGTAATCCCCACGGCGCTCGTTCTTGATTACACTGTCATAGACCTGGCCGGCTGTGAAATTGTTGTTGCGACTCATTGTCGCGGAGATGAAACGTTCGTAGTGGCCTAAATCTAAATCAGTTTCAGCACCGTCATCTGTGACGAAAACTTCTCCGTGCTGAAATGGGCTCATCGTGCCCGGGTCGACGTTAAGATACGGGTCGATTTTACAGATTGTAACTCTGAGACCTCTACTTTCGAGCAGCGCGCCTAGTGCAGCAGAGGTGAGACCTTTACCCAGTGACGAAACGACGCCACCGGTGACGAATATATATTTTGTCGGACGGGTCTCCATATATGCCCTTGGCAAACAACCTTATTCTGTTAGGTGTTAATCGTAATACCAGGCCGAAGCAAGCAGAGATCGATCGACCTTCCTAAAGCACCAGAACAAACGAGCAAATATAAATATCCTGGCTTTATTGTCAAGTTTATTCTTCAGAGTCGGCTCGATCACTTCGCTTGCGGCGCCTTCTTCTGCGTCGGGTACGTTTTTTCTTTTCACGTTTAACGTCTTTAGCTGACTTATGCTGTCGATCAGCAGATACGGACTCCCACTCGTCCAGCAGCTCAGCATTCTCGCCCCGAGCAGTCAGCCGCAGCAGCTTAAGGCCCGCACTAAACAGTGGGGATTTGCGAATAACTCGAAGAGCTTCTTGGCGTTCATCCGGCTCGGCGCTCATCGTAGCGGTGATCATGGCGAAGCGCATTCTTAGTGCGTCTTCCATAACATCGCGTTCTCGACGGGTGATTTGCAGCGGCAGATAAAGCGCGTCTATCGTTCTGCGTAGGTCGCTTTTTTTGACTTTTTTCCGACTACTGCGCCGAACGGGTCCACGCAAGGTCGGGGCTGATGCCCGCTCAAGTTTTTCAAGCGGTTCAGGGAGTGCAGCATACTGCGCCAGCTCACCGGCTGACTCGACAAAAAATGGAGCAACCTCGTCGGCAAGAGATTCAGGAACGCGGTCTCTAAGTTCTTCGACTCCGGCGACGCCCACAAGCATCGCGGCGAAGTAGGTTCCGACGCTGCCAGGCCCAACAGATGCACTCATTTTATCGATCTGGGCCAGGGTATGATCGAGGCACTTCCAGACGTTTTTGGGATCCCGCTGAATCGCTTCTGAAATAATTGGAGTCAGATAGGGTAAAAGCCCGGTTTTGTCGAATAGTTTGAATGCTTCGCGGGCGTGGCAGCCGGTTAGGTCGCGAATCACTTCTTCGTGAACTCGAGCGGGAGAGCTGAGTTCAATCTGCTGCGCTAGATCACGGATGGCATTATAAGTGACGGGTTCAATTTCAAAACCTGTCCTTGCTGCGTGGCGCACTGCGCGAATCATTCGCACAGGATCTTCTCGAATCCGGCGTTCCGGTTCACCGATGATACGGATTATTCCGTCATTAAGATCTTGTATGCCGCCAACATAATCAATGATCGAGTAATCAGAGATATCGTAAAACAGCCCGTTGATCGTCAGGTCTCGACGCAGCGCATCGCTTTCATCGTCACCGAATTGGTTGTCACGGACTACTGGTTCGACGTCTTCGGTTTCTTCGTCGGAGTCGACCTCTGCACGAAAGGTCGTTACCTCGATGATCTTGTTGCCTTTGAAGTATACATGATTGATTTTGAAGCGGCGGCCGATGATGCGGCTGTTCCTGAAAAGGCGTCGAACCGTATCGGGGCTGGCGTCCGTGCCGATATCAAAGTCTTTGGGCTGCTTGCCAAGAAGCAAATCCCTAACGCCGCCTCCGACGAGATAGGCTTTATAGCCGCTGCGATGCAGGCGGTAGAGTACCTTTAGCGCGTCCGGATCTATCTTTTTGCGAGACAGCGAGTGCTCATCGCGTGACAGTATCAATGGTTGCTGATCTTCGGTCGGCATTAAACTAATTTGCGACGCTACCGTTTCGATAGGGACTCCTGAACAAAATTCGCCGGGCAGGCTTACAACGTTGCGAGGTTACAACGTTTTTGCTGTATCCTCAAGCGTTGAAAGGAGCTGAGCTATATCGCTCTCAGAGAATGTCAACGAGGGACGAAAGCGGATTGAGCGCTCCCCACAGGATAGGACCAGCACTCCGCGGTCAAGCATATCTTTGCGAATTCGATTGCGAATCTCTTCACTTGGGGCATCAATTGCACACATGAAACCCCTGCCGCGGGCATTGCTAAACAAAGCGGCGTATTTGCTCTGAATCTGCTTCAGGCCGTCCAGCAGGGCCTTCCCATTGATGCGAACATTGCTGAGTAGGTCCTCTTCTTCGATGATTTCCAGGTACCGGCGGCAGCGCACCATATCAACCAAGGACCCACCCCAGGTAGAATTTATTCTCGAGGCTTCCTGAAAGACATTGTGTTCCACTGCGTCGATTCGCCTAGAAGCGCAGATACCGCAGACCTGAGTTTTTTTGCCGAACGAAATAATATCTGGAACCACCCCCAACTGTTCAAAAGCCCAAAAGGTTCCGGTAAGCCCAACGCCGGTTTGAACCTCGTCAAAGATCAGCAGGGCTTCAAACTCGTCTGCCAGCTTTCTTAGTTCTGACAAAAACTCCGGCCTGAAATGATTATCACCGCCTTCACCCTGAATTGGTTCAATCAAAATTGCGGCAATATCGGGCGCGCGCTGATCGAAAGCCGCTCGCAGCTCCGCGACCGCCTGCTGCTCGAGTTCGATAACTTTGCTTAGATTTTCGCCCTCAAGCGGAAAAGTAATCTTGGGGTTGCTAATTCTTGGCCAGTCGAACTTCGGAAAGTAGTTCGTTTTACGGGGGTCGCGCGTATTGGTAACCGAAAGCGTATATCCCGACCGGCCGTGAAACGATTGCCTGAAGTGGGCGATTTGACTGCCGAGTTCACTGGATGCGCCTTGTGCCAGGTTTTTGCGAACCTTCCAGTCGAACGCTGTTTTCATCGCGTTTTCTACGGCGAGCGCTCCGCCCTCAATAAAAAAGAGATGCGGCAGGTCTTTGTGCATCGCAACACGGGCAAAAGTGTCGACAAACTTTGCCATTTCAACTGTATAAAAATCGGCATTAGAGGGCTTAACTTTCGCGGCTCGGAGCAGCTCTTTCTCAAACTCGGGTTCACTGAGTCCGGGATGATTATGTCCGAGTGGATTGCTCGCAATATAGCTAAAAACATCCAGGTACTGCCTGCTGCTGCGCGAATCATGGATGTAGTTTCCCCTACTCTTCTCCAGATCGACGACAATCGGCATCACATCGGGCAGCATGTGCTGGGCGATGACTTCGCGCGTGTTTTCGGCGGTGATCCTCTTCATTAGAAAAGTGCGATATCCTAGCTGAACACAAAGTTGTTTGAGAAATACTCTTTATCTATTATTTAGCCTGAACAGCCTGTGGACAAGTGCTATTTTTATCTTGGGAAATATGATGGAACAGACGCTAAAGAAGCTGGGAATTGAACCTCTTAATGCTGGTACATTTGACGGCAGCTGGTCCAAGGTTTCATCCGGCACTCAAATCTCAACCTCATCTCCGATTAACGGAGCCGAATTAGCAAAAATCGCTACTTCGACTGATGAAGATTACGAGAGGGTAATCGCTGCCGCTAGCGACTGCTTCAAACAGTGGCGAACCTATCCAGCTCCTAAGCGGGGTGATGTTGTTCGCGAAATTGGAGACGCTCTGCGGGACAACAAGCAAGCACTCGGCGAGCTTGTCACTATTGAAATGGGCAAGATCCTTCCTGAAGGTCTCGGAGAAGTGCAGGAAGCAATTGACATTGCAGATTTCGCAGTTGGTCTATCGCGTCAGTTATACGGGAATACAATGCACTCTGAGCGTGCACAGCACCGTATGTACGAACAGTGGCACCCGCTAGGCAACGTAGGTGTCATTACTGCGTTTAATTTTCCAGTGGCAGTTTGGGCCTGGAACGCGATGATCGCCGCTGTGTGTGGCGACACGGTTGTGTGGAAACCTTCCGAAGTGACCCCGCTCTGCGCGATTGCTGTAACAAAAATCGTCGGTGAAGTTGCGAAGCACCACGGCTTCCCTGCTCTTTTCACCTTACTTACCGGTGATGGTCCTGCCATTGGTCAGCGCATGGCTGCCGACAGGCGATTCCCCCTGATCAGTGCAACAGGTTCATGTCGGATGGGCAGAAGCGTCGGCGAAACCGTAGCGAAACGGCTGGGGCGAAGCCTGCTTGAGCTGGGCGGCAACAACGCTGTGATAGTGCTTGATGATGCGGATTTAGAGCTCGTTGTACGCGCTGTGCTGTTTGGTGCCGTTGGGACCGCTGGGCAGCGATGCACCACAACGCGTCGCCTGATTGTCCACAACACAGTTCTCGACAAAGTAACAAAGCGTTTGGTTGAGGCTTACAAACAGGTTCCGATCGGCAACCCGCTGGAAAGTTCCACTCTAATGGGCCCGCTGGTTAACGAACAAGCAGTAAAGGCGTACCAGCAAGCCGTAGCAAGAGTGGCTGCGGAGGGCGGCGAGATTCTTTACGGAGGTAGATTAGTAGAAGGAGCCGCGTCTTCGCTTTATGTGATGCCGACTCTGGTTAAAGCTAATGCAGGAATGGATTTGCTGAAGGAAGAAACATTTGCTCCGATTTTGTACATTGTCGGTGTTGATTCGATTGAAGAGGCGATTGCAGTTCAAAACGGAGTCGACCAGGGCTTAAGCTCAGCAATTTTTACTTCAGACTTAAGGAAAGCAGAGAGATTTCTGTCTCATGCAGGCTCCGATTGCGGAATAGCCAACGTAAATATTGGCACTTCAGGAGCTGAGATTGGAGGCGCGTTCGGCGGTGAAAAAGACACCGGAGGCGGACGAGAGGCAGGCTCTGACTCTTGGAAGGCTTATATGCGCAGGCAGACGAACACCGTAAATTGGGGTTCTGACTTGCCTCTCGCCCAAGGAATTAAGTTTGGATAGTTTGGTGCCCATGGAACCGCCGCTGCTTAGACACATTAAGTCAGAACCCGGAAGAGTTCATTTTAACAACGCCGGATTGTCTCCGATGCTGCCTGCAGCTGCGTCCGCGATAAGTTCCTATTTGCAGTATCACAGTGCAAATGGAAGCTTTGCTTGGCCAGAGCTGCTCGGCAGGTTTAAGGAAGCCAGAGAGCTGCATGCGAAATTGCTCGACTGTGAGCCCGAATGCGTAGCGTTTTTCCAGACATGCGCGAGTGCAATTTCCCAAGTTGCACTTGGTCTCGACTGGAAACCCGACGATGAAATTATAATTTGGGATCAAGAATACCCGTCTAATGCCTTTCCATGGTTCGAAGCTTCCCGAAGGTTTGGCTGCTCGGTAACTGTGCTCGATTCGGAGCCGGATTTCTCTGTTCCGACCGAGAAGCTAATAGGAGCGATTTCTTCAAAGACTCGCATGGTTGCTGTGTCGTGGGTTCAGTATCAAACCGGCGCGATGACCGACATTCAGCTTCTTTCCCAGGTCTGCAAGAAAAACAACTGCTGGTTAGTGGTCGATGCCATTCAAGGCTTGGGAGCTATTCCCTTCTCTCTTCGAGAAAGCGGAGCGGATGCAGTTTGCGGTGGTGGGCATAAATGGTTTCTCGGTCCAGTGGGGCATGGATTCCTCGCCTTAACTAGGGAGCGCTTCGACCAGTTAAATCCAATTCTCCACGGAGCGATGACCTACGGAACATCAGAAGATAGACCTGACCGAGGTAAGCTTCCGAAGAAGATCGGTGGTCGATATGAGCCTGGCGTTCCACATCTGCATGGCTCTATTGGCAGCGCTGCGTCGCTTAGAGTGCTGTTAAGCGAAGGAATAGAAAACATCAATCAGCACGCGCTGCGAATGGCGTCCCTGCTGCGCGAAGAACTTCCAAAGATTGGTGCAAAAGTATATCCCGGCGGAAGGGAGTCGCCGATCGTAACTTTCGTGCCCGAAGGGAGCCTGGATCGCGCATCAAAAGTGCTGCTAGAAAACCAAATCTCTCATGCCTCCGGACGTGCGGGCGGTATCAGAGTTTCACCCCATGGCTTTACCACTGAGGAGGACTGCGAGCGTCTACTTGGAGCTTTGCGCCGCAGTTAATTAGAAACTTTTCTTTCCGCTTAGGCCTGAATTCGCGAACTCTGTGCGGATCTGTTCGAAATTGTACATTTCAAAAATCGAGAAAAAGCGTTTAATTTATCACATTTAGCACCCCGTGCTATACTGATGTTTGTATACGAGATGCTGTTTGATTTTGTATCATCCTTCTCTAAAGTCAGATCATCCCAAGGACGATATATCCCTTGAGTGAGGTGTCTCTGACAACGAACGGTTTTTTGTGGTTGTGTTCGCCAGACGGAGTCAGGCGCAAAGCAGTAGAGTTTGTCTCACGGAAGAGAAGAGTAGGTTATGGCCCGCCCATTTTATCCGCATGAAGCTGATGACCCAGATTTAGATTGGTTGATCAGCAATTTTCTATACGAGCGCCCAGATTATTTTCCAGTCGACTCTGGGATGCTTCCGTTGGTGCTAATTCCGGTTACAGACGGTTTTGAGCCGCTGGATCCTGAACACGTAGATATGCCGGTAACGGAGTTCTACGAAGAAGAATCGGAATAGTACCGCTTAAAATCATCTTTCCTTGGCTTCGCCAGGTAAGCTGAACTGTACTCTGCCCCAGCTATTCTAAATAGATTGAATAATATTTTCTAGACGTTCCTCAACGAGGTTTTGGTATTGGTCGAGGCGCTCCTGAGAGTCGGCTTCGAATCTTAGGACCAACACCGCTTGCGTATTAGATGCCCGCACCAGCCCCCAGCCGTGGTCAAAGGTGATTCGGATGCCGTCAAGAGTGTTAGTTTCAAACTCAGGAAATGCAACCTGAGCTTCAGCAACGATTTCAAACTTATTATCTTCGGGCACCTCCTTGCGGATTTCCGGAGTAGCAAAGCTTTTTGGTACATCGGAGAGAAGCTGGCTGAGTTTCTTGTCGGTGTTGCTTAAAATTTCTACCAGGCGAGCGCTCGCGTGAATTGCGTCGTCGTATCCGTAGTAGCGGTGGACGAAAAACATATGGCCGCTCATTTCACCTGCAAGTTCAGCCCCAAGCTCTTTTAGCTTGGCTTTGATCAAGCTGTGCCCGGTTTTCCACATCACAGGGTTTGCTCCGGCTTCCTTCAATTTGGAAAATAGTAGTTCGGAACATTTAACGTCGCCGATCACCGTCGGCGAATTAACTTCTTCGCACATGGCTCGCCCATAAAGAAGCAGCAGCATGTCGCCCCAGATTACCTCGCCACGCTCATCGACCACCCCAATACGATCAGCGTCTCCGTCCCAGGCGATACCGAGGTCTGCCGACTCGGATACTACACGGGAGCGAAGTTCAGCTATATTTTCGAGGACTGTCGGGTCAGGGTGATGGTTGGGGAATCTGCCGTCTGGATCGGTATAGAGCTCGATAACTTCACACCCCAGGCGCTTAAGGACATCTACGCCGACCGGTCCACCTGCTCCGTTGCCGCCATCCACAACAACTTTAATAGTGCGATCTTTATTTACTTGGTCTTGTGATATTTCAACTAAGTAGTCCGCGTAACTTCGCGCTGCATCAAACTCTTCCACTGTCCCTCGTTTGGGGGCGGAATCCGGACCGGAATCAAGAATTCGCTTCAGTTCAGCGATGTCTTTTCCGCTCATCGTGTGCTTTCCAGCCATCAGCTTAAAGCCGTTATCTGGTGCGGGGTTGTGGCTTGCAGTGACTTGTATGCCGCCGTCTAGGTCCCGTGAAAAAACGGTAAAATAAAGTTGAGGAGTCGCTCCCATTCCGCTGCTGACGACGTTGATCCCTCCGTCGCAGAGTCCTTCGATTAGAGCTTCGCTAATCTCGGGTCCGGTCAGTCGGCAGTCCCTGCCAACCGCAATAGTAAGGTCATCTCGGCCCAGACGCTGCTTAACGAAGACAGCAAACGCCTTGCCTAAATTTCGAGCGAAGCTGCTGTCAAAGTCCTTACCGACTTCTCCGCGAATATCGTATTCCCTAAAAATTTTGGGGTTCACCTGCATGCTGATCACCATACTAAAGCTTCATTTCAACGTGATACTTTTCCGGAAGCGCCTCGAGAATGTACTTCTCGGTAGCTTCGCGAAAGCGCTTTTCTTTCAACTCGAATTTAATTTGATCTTTGAAAGCTTCACTGAGCTCTCCTTCTTTGACACCGCCCTTTACCAGCAAGACATAAAAACCTTCCGCTGATTCGATTAATGCAGTTTTGTCGTCGTCATCGAGGTTTTCAACAGCTTCACGAAAATCGCTTCGCAAGTCCGATGGATTTACTAGTCCTAAGTCGACATATTTGTCCGGCCCGAACTGTCTGGGGTCTTCACCTTTGTCGAGTTTTTCAGCGGCGGATTGGGCTTTCTTTTCGGCGGCAGCTTTTTCGTCGTCGTCGTCTGGATCGTACATGAATGACAGTTGTTGAATAAACAATCCGCTTGAATCTGGAATTCGGTCGGGATGCTCTTCGAGGAATCGATCTACGTCCTCATCGACGATGTTGATCTTGTTTGTCACACGCATTGATAGGACGCGGGCTCGCAGAATGTCTCCACGAACTTGTTCGCGGTACTGTTCGAGGGTTAGGCCTTGACCTTTTAAAAGCTCGACTAAACCCTCACGGTCTACATTATTCTGGGCCTGAATTTGATCGATATAAGTATCAATTTGCATGTCCGCTACAGCGACGCCAAGTTCTCGCGCTTCCCGCTCCAGCATGCGTGACAATAAAAGATCTTGAAGCATTTTCTTATCGGTCGGAGCTCCCGCGCCGCTTGCGGCTTCGTCTACAGACTGCCCGTGGGAAGCTTTGAACTCCTGCAGCTCAGAGGAAGTTATTGGCTCGCCGTCGATTACGGCAACAACGTTGTCTAACACTCGGACGGTTTCTTCAGGTCCGTCGAGTGCACTGGCGTTTGTTGACAGCAGCGGGGCTGCAACTAAAACGGGGACCAATATTGCTAAACGTTTGTGTTTCACCAGCAAAACTCCTCTGCGAAAATCAGGGCGACTCTACCCTAATTCCCTCGTTGTTGACAATTGACTCTCTGCCTAAACCAACATCCAGGAATTTGAAGATTTTCATCAACTGATTCGTCAAATCTGCGGGTGTTTCAATAGAATGCGTTTCTACTCGCAATTTTAATGTCATGTTTGGAGTAACGCTGAGCTTGCCCGCCGACGACGCGACAAGCCGCATCACATCCTCTGCGTTAATTGCCATTTCCGGGTGGAAGCTAAAGGATAAAATATTTTCCCTAAAAGTGATTGCAGCAATTCCGGCCGCTTTCGCCGCGGCTCGCATAGTCATCAGCTCGATAAACATGTCGACCTCTTCAGGTCTTCTTCCGAATCTATCTTCAATTTCTTCTGCGAGCTCAAGACCAGCCTGTTTGTTGTCTAGCGCAGCCAGCCGCTGGTACAGAATCAGGCGCTGTGCGACGTCGGGTATATAGTCGCGCGGAATGTACGCCGGGAAACCGATTGATATTTCTGGATCGACGTCCGGAACTCTCGAGGCGTTGGATTCACGCGAATCCATTTTTGCCCGCAGATTGTCCACTGCCTCGCGCAGAATTTTTGAATATAACTCGAATCCGACGTCGTTGACTTGGCCGGATTGATCTTTGCCGAGCAAATTGCCCGCCCCTCGAATCTCCATATCCTGCAAGGCCAAGCGGAATCCCTGTCCCAAGTCGTCTAAGGACTGAAGTACGGCAAGTCGCTTCTTTGCGTCTGGGCCGAGAGTTTTGGGATCTGAAATTAACATGTAGGCATAGGCGCGCCTAGAACTGCGCCCGACTCTGCCGCGCAGTTGGTAAAGCTCAGCTAAGCCAAAATGATCAGCTTTGCGAATAATGATTGTGTTGGCGTTCGAAATGTCCAGGCCCGATTCGACAATCGTAGTGGACACAAGCACATCAAACTCGTGCTGCACAAAACGATGCATTACGGCTTCGAGCTCTTTGTCCTTCATTTGTCCGTGAGCGACTTCGATTCTTGCTTCAGGAATCAAAGCACGCACTTCGTCAGCGATTTGGTGGATCGTTTGTACGCGGTTGTGGATATAAAACACCTGTCCGCCTCGTCCGAGCTCCCGCATAATAGCCTCGCGAACGATTTCATCTCTGTAAGGAGAGAGATAGGTGCGAACGAAATGTCTGTCGCTCGGCGCTGTTTCAATTAGACTTAAGTCTCGAATGCCAATCAGTGACATATGGAGCGTGCGGGGTATTGGAGTAGCCGTTAACGTAAGCACGTCCACTTCTTTGCGCATGCCTTTAAGTTTTTCTTTATGAGCGACGCCGAACCTATGTTCTTCGTCAATTACAATCAACCCCAGCTTCTTAAAGCGGACGTCTTTTTGCAGCAGCCGGTGGGTGCCGATTATGATGTCGACTCGGCCATCCGCAACCCGCTCGATGGTTTCTTTGTTTTCTTGAGGAGTTGAGAATCTGCTGACTACGGCGATATTAAACGGTTGACTGGCAAAACGCTCTGAAAACGTAGCGTAGTGCTGGTCTGCTAAGATTGTCGTAGGAACGAGTATGGCGACTTGCCAGCCAGCGCTGACTGCTTTGAATGCGGCACGGACCGCGACTTCAGTTTTGCCGTAGCCCACGTCTCCGCAAACCAGGCGATCCATCGGTTTCTCCGAAGCCATGTCGTCCATTACGTCGTTGATAGCTCGTTCTTGATCCGGCGTCTCTGTAAACTCGAATGAGTCGGCAAACGCCGCGTCCTGAACGCTGGGCTGCCCGAAGGAAATCCCATGAACAAGTTGTCGTTCGGCGTAGAGGTTAATTAGCTGACCAGCTAGCTCAGCTACTCGCTCTTTGACCTTGGCTTTAGATTTTTCCCAGTTTTTCGATCCCAGCTTAGTGAGCGTGGGCTTGCGGCCTTCAACGCCAACATACTTCTGCACTTTGCCGATGTTCTCGACGGGAAGGAATAATTTAGCTTCGTCGGCATACTCAAGATGGAGAAAGTCACCGTATACTCCGTGGACTGCAATTTGCTTCAAGCCGCGGTAGATGCCGATGCCATGATCGATATGCACCACATAATCGTCTTCACTGAGCTGCGAGGTCTCGCCGAGGAAGCGTCGCACACTTTGAGCAGCGGCAGATCGAGGTCGACGGTGGGCAAGCTGTGGGAAGATCTCAGCTTCGGTGATTAAAGAAATGCGATTTTCCGGGTGATATACACCGCCGTTCAGACCTGTGACGAAGATATCGACATTAGAGCTGGGAGATTTATCGGGCTGATGTCTGCGGAACCAATTCCAAAATGCTTCGGTTGTCCACTGGCACTGGAAGCCATACGGCTCCAGCAGTTCAGTCAGACGCTGCGCTCGCTCTTTAGTGCTAGCGCTGAGTGCGAGATTACAGCCTTGCGCCGCACGGCGACGCAGCGCTTGCGCAAGAGGTTCAAGCGGAGCATTGGTTCGAGAAGTGTTTTGCAGCTCTCGTCTCAGGTCCTCGTTGCTATGGACAGGAGATTTTGTTGAGGTTTCGCCGCCGGCTCCGATCAAATCTAATTGATCAAAAAATACTCTCGCGCGTGAACGCAATTGTTCTAAAAATTCTGTGGCGGGCAGATATGCCTGCTCAGGTTCAGAAATCAGGCGGTCCTCTCGTCGAGCAGACTGATAACGTTCGGTGATAACTTCATCAAAATCTTCGGCGCTGCGAATAGTTCCAGGCTCATCGAAGACCAGGACTTTAGTCCCGCTTGGGAAGTATTCGAATACATCAGTCATCGAAGGATTAACGATCGGTGCCAGGTGCTCGATACCAGCACAAGGGATGGCGCTCGCGATGGCCTCAAGCTCGGCGGAAATTTTGCGCTGAGGCAGCTCTAGTTCGAGCGCACGATCTTTCAAACGCTGTTCCGCTGCGGTTTGCGATGGAAGTGACGTTGATGCGGCGGAGTCTGGCGCAACCACGAATTCGGTTGCCGGTATAATATCGATTTGCTTTAGCCGCTCGATGCTGCGCTGAGTTGCCGGGTCGAAGCTGCGAATCGAATCAATTTCCTCTCCGAAATACTCGACGCGCACTGCCCCACCGCAGTTCGGCGGAAAAAAGTCGACTACCGCACCACGCACTGCAAGCTGACCGATCTCTTCCACTATGCTGGTGCGCACGTATCCGCAGGAAATCAGGCGCTCAACAAAGTCGTCTCTGCGCAGCCGCGCTCCTTCGCTGACTTCGAAACAAATTTCTGCAAGCTGAGCCGGAGAAAACACTCGCTGCATGCAGGCGCGGACTGTGGTTAGACAAACAAGCAGCTCGGACTCGTTCCAATTGCGGAAAGCGCTCAAGGTGGAAAGTCGTTCCGCGCTTACTTCTGTGGCGGGAGATAGGGCGTCAAACGGAAGAACTTCCCAAGCAGGCAGACGACGCACGACCAAGGACTTGTTTGTAGAGCTGCTGGCTAAGCCTTTAAGATAAAAAGATAAATCCTGAAATAAAGCCTCACCTTGCTTCAAATCTGGAATAACTATGACATAGGGTCCGAATCGAGAGTCGGCCGCTGCGGCGAGTTCACGTTGAATTAAGTCTGCGGCCGCATACGCGACAACGTTCTCGTTAACGGAGTGAAAGCGAATAGCAGAAGAATTAATTTTATCCATATTTGCAATAAGTTAGCGGCAGCAGTTTTATGAGCTATTCACTCGGTTCAGCCTAGTCCTCAGCTTGCCGATGTATACTGTTAGCAAGAGGTAGGTCTATGCACCAGAAACGCGTCGACGGAAAAATGAACGAAAAAACGCCTCAATCAAAGCATAAAGTGCTTCTTGGCCGACGGGGCCAGAAGGGCGCAACCATGATCGAGTATTCTCTGGTCGCTGCGATTATGGTCACAGGACTTATTACAGGTGTCTACTTGCTACGGCAAAACATGAGCCAGACATTTTCTAAGGTTGGCTCAGCGGTGAACACCCAGTAAACTGGAGCCGTCATTAAACGGTAATAAGAATGCTTAAACGGTCTAAGCAACATCGCGATTTTGAAGATGGTGCGGTTATGTACGAGTACGTAATCGTGGCGGCCGTTATGGTTACCGGACTGCTCACCGGAATTTACCTGCTTCAGGCAAATCTATGTCAGACCTTCTCTGCTGCAGGCAGTGCAGTTGGCTGGGCGCCCCAGCAAAGTAGCGCGCAGATGACGGCATAGCTGCAGCGCTGGCAGTAAGTTGTTGAAATTTAATCGGTTTTAGCTAAAATTTGGTTTAGGAACTCAACTGTCAAGCTGCAGGCAAAATCATTCGACATTACATACTGGGTAGAAAAGATCAGATTCGGATAGCTGCGTACGCGATATGGACATTGCACAACTTCTAACATTCACCTACCAGCAGGGAGGTTCTGACCTCCACATCAGCGCTGGAGAGCCCCCGATTATTCGGGTCGATGGCGATATGAAAAAAGTGAAAGTGCCTGCACTTTCACCTGAGCAGACGCACGCGATGTTGTACGACATCATGGGCGACGCTCAACGCAAAGGTTTTGAAGAATCAAACGACGTCGACTTCTCGATGGAGCTCGGCGAAGAAGCTCGCTTCCGTGTAAACATTTTTAGACAACGGCGCGGAATGGGAGCAGTCTTTCGAACTATTCCTTCCGTGATCATGAGCATCGAACAGCTCGGTCTTCCGGATATTCTAAAAGAACTCGTACGCAAAGAGAGAGGCCTAGTCCTCGTCACCGGACCAACAGGTTCTGGTAAATCTACAACGCTTGCGGCGATGATTGATTTGATCAACCGCGAGCGCGAAGAACATATTCTTACTATCGAAGACCCGGTGGAATTCGTACACAAGTCCAAAAAGTGCCTGGTCAACCAGCGCGAAGTAGGTCCACACACGAACTCATTCGCATCGGCGCTTCGTGCAGCGCTTCGCGAAGACCCGGATATCATCCTCGTGGGCGAAATGCGGGATCTTGAAACGATTCAGTTAGCGCTAACTGCTGCAGAAACTGGACACCTTGTGTTTGGAACCCTGCACACGTCAAGCGCTCCCAAAACCGTCGACCGAATTATTGATGTTTTCCCTTCCGCTCAGCAGGGGCAGGTTCGTGCCATGCTGTCAGAGTCGATTCAGGCCATTATCACCCAGACTTTGTGCAAGAAGGTTGGCGGAGGAAGAGTTGCAGCGCTGGAGATACTGCTCGGGAATACAGCTGTGCGCAACTTGATTCGTGAAAACAAGATTCACCAAATACCGAGTATTATGCAGACGGGCCAAGCGTCAGGGATGAAGACACTTGAAATGAACCTAATTGAGCTGGTGACAGCCAATCTAATAACGCGTGAAACCGCCATTGAGAAGAGTGGAAACCCGAATCTCTTCGATGAAGGTGCTGCACAAAGCAGCAGCGCAACTAACTACGGACGCTAAGACATGCTCGACATTCGCAAGTTGCTCACTGTCATGAACGAACACGACTCCTCAGATCTGTACATCACGGTCGACAGTCCACCGTGCTACCGGGTAAACGGCGTGGTTCGACCTGCCGGCAACCGATGCCTGGAGCCGGAAGAAACCGAAATGCTGGCGATGAGCGTAATGAATGATACGCAGCAGCGTGACTTCGAGGAAAAGAACGAACAGAACCTGGCGTTGTATTATTCAGGCCTTGGGCGCTACCGAGTTAACGTAATGCGTCAGCGCGGCTGTGTGGCGATGGTCATTCGCCAAATCAAAACAATTGTTCCTACTCTCGATGAACTAAACCTTCCTACGGTGCTTAAAGAAGTCTCGATGACTAAGCGCGGACTGGTCTTAATGGTTGGAGCGACTGGATCTGGTAAATCGACAAGCTTGGCGGCAATGATTGATTATCGAAACGCCAATCAGGCCGGTCATATCGTGACGATTGAGGACCCAATTGAATTCGTCCATACCCACAAGAAATCTCTAATCACGCAGCGAGAGATCGGTATGGATACCGCCAACTATCACACCGCGCTAAAAAATGCTCTGCGTCAGGCGCCTGATGTCGTTCTAGTTGGTGAGATTCGAGACTTAGAGTCAATGGAGTCCGCAATTAACTTTGCTGAAACCGGACACCTTTGTTTGGCGACCCTTCACTCCAACAACGCGAACCAGGCGATGGAGCGAGTGATGAACTTTTTCCCGCCGGAAAAGCACGGCCAGCTCTACCTTCAGTTAAGCCTGAACCTTCGAGCAATCGTCAGTCAGCGCTTAGTACGAACCGTTGACGGCTCTCGTACGGCTGCAGTCGAAATCTTGCTCGGAACTCCTCGCGTAAGAGATCTGATTCATAAGGCTAAAATTGCTGAACTTAAGGAAGCGATGGAGATTAGCACGACTGTTGGAATGCAGACGTTCGATCAGAGCTTGTTTGAATTGTATCGCGACGGCGTGATTTCCCTCGACGAGGCGCTTAGGAACGCCGATAGCGCAAATAACCTGCGGCTTAAGATTAAGCTTGCTGAGGAAGGTTCGCTCGATAAGAAGAATTCGGCTTTCAAGCCAGGTGAAGGCGAGGAAGAAGACTTCTCTCTTCAAATGGAGCAGGGATAGTCCTACTTTTCATATCGAAGTTGATGCCCTCCACCGCTGTGCAATGGCGGATTTCGTGCACGTGCACGTGCACGAAAATACAAGAATAAGTTAGGCTGTCCCTGCCGAGAATGTGCTCAATCAAGATGTGTGCTACAGCTTGGTGGTCAATTCACCTTGGAGACGCGTCGTGTCGGAAAAGCCGTTTGAGAGATTTGTGGGGATTATTCGGGAACTGAGGGACCCGGAGACAGGATGTCCGTGGGATTTAAAACAGACTCACGTGTCATTGAAACCGTACATGATTGAAGAAGCGTATGAGCTGCTCGATGCGATTGAACGAGAAGATGACGAGGAGCTATGCGGCGAGTTGGGCGATGTCTTGCTGCAGGTCGTGCTGCACGCTCAAGTTGCAAAAGATCGTAACGCATTTGCAATTGACGATGTAATCGAACGAATTGCGGATAAAATGGTGCGCAGGCATCCGCATGTGTTTGGGGACGTTAAAGCGGAAACCGCTGAACAGGTTATTCGAAACTGGACTGAAATAAAGCAGAGCGAAAAGGCCGATGGACCGAAGTCCGTGCTTGACGGAGTTCCTAAGTCGATGCCAGCGGCTGCACGCGCTCATCAAATGGGCCTGAAAGCCGGTCAGAAGAATTTCGATTGGCGTAGTGCTGCAGATGTGTGGAGCAAGGTCGACGAAGAATTTCATGAGCTTCAGCACGAAATGCAGACAGCTGAGGATTCGCAGAATGTGCGGAAGCAGCGTTTACACGAATTAGGAGATCTGATGTTTGCGTCTGCGCAGCTTGCTCGCTGGCTCGGTTCGGACGCCGAGTCAGTTCTGAAAAGCGCATGCGACCGGTTTGAATCGCGGTTCAGAGTGCTGGAGACATCTTTTGGTGAGCGCTCGATGGCAGACGCTTCCGACGAGGAACTGGAGCAAAAGTGGCAGGAAGTTAAGGCTCAACTGGCAAATCCTACTGGCAAGTCCCTGAAATAATTGCGGTAATCGGACTTTACAGAGTGCGAGCATTAGGATAGATTACGCCTTCTTGCGGTAATAAGCCGCCGATATTTTTGGGAAAGTAAAACCACAGCAGCTAACAATGGCGAATCACAAATCAGCTGAAAAGCGACACAGACAAAATCTTAAAAAGCGAGATCGCAATCGTAACGCGAAGGCAACCATTCGCACCGCGCTGAAAAATGCGAAAGCTGCTGCTGAGAGCAAAGACATCGCTAAGGCTGAAGAGTTCGAGAAAAAGGTCGTAAGACTGCTCGATAAAGCAGATGTTCAAGGTGTCATGCATAAGAACACAGTAGCGAGAACCAAATCCCGCCTACGTGCTCACATTGTTCGCGCTCAGAACGTCTAGAAATCTTCCGCAACAGCTTCGATATAAATTCGACGGGAAATCTCTTCAATAAGATCGTTTAAGGCGGCTCGCCCTGCCCCACGTTCGACTTCCTTATCATCCAAAGTGGACAGTGATTGGCCGCTAATTCCGCCTTGTGCGAAGTCTGACCCCGATGTCACGACCACGGAGCTTGTGCCTGCAATCTGCTGCGAAGCCATTACGGCCGGGTTTCTCCACAGCAGCTGACCATTGCGCCGCCTAAGTTCGGCAGCAACGGTTATAGTAAGGTCATATTCTAGGGCGATATCATTTGCGCCGGTAACGCTGCGCACTCGGGTATCGAGATTCTTAATGGAAGCTCGTAAAACGGCGTCCCCGTCAGATTCACTAGAGGCTACCCGCAGAGCTCCGAAGCTCTCGATCATTGTTCCGATGGATTCTTCAACTTCCCTGCCTAGTCCGGCTACTAAAGTTTCGTTTTCGACGGGGGCTACGGCGATAGTTTTAATATCAGTCGGAAGAGATGTTCCGCTTCCCTGAAACTGGTATCCGCATCCACCGAACAGCAGCAGGGCCGCAGCCGCCAAAATACCCTCAAATCTGAACTGTTTCATTCGGCTAAACACCTCGCTTGGCAGTTGATATGCTTAAGTTCCTGCGGCAATATTACGGGAGGAAATTACCTCGTATAATTACTGCCTGTTAGCAGGGGAAAACAATATACTCCCTCAGGCAGCTAGTAAAGGACCGGAGCATCGCGGTGATGGCGGAAGCGGAAAGCGGCAAATACAGCCCGCAAGAGATCGAACCGAAGTGGCAGGATTACTGGCTGGAGAACAAAACGTTTTCAGTCAAAGTCGACTCGTCGAAACCAAAGTATTACATCCTAGACATGTTCCCCTACCCTTCCGGTGCGGGGCTGCACGTTGGGCATCCTGAAGGCTACACCGCTTCGGACATTATTGCGCGCTACAAGCGGATGAACGGTTTCAATGTGCTGCATCCAATGGGTTGGGACGCATTCGGTCTCCCTGCGGAGCAGTATGCGATTCAAACCGGCACTCATCCAGCGATAACAACTCGCAAAAACATAGATACGTTCCGCAGACAGATTCGTTCGCTCGGCTTTTCTTATGACTGGGACAGAGAAGTCGCCACATGTGATCCCTCGTACTATAAGTGGACACAATGGATATTCTGCAAGCTCTATGAAAAAGGCTTGGCATACGTCGACGAAGTCCCGGTGAATTGGTGCCCAGCGTTGGGAACCGTCCTCGCCAACGAAGAAGTTATTGACGGCAAAAGCGAACGCGGCGGGCACGACGTTGTGCGCAAACCGATGCGCCAGTGGGTGCTAAAAATTACTGACTACGCAGAGAGCTTACTTGAAAGTCTTGAAGATTTAGACTGGCCGGAAGGTGTGCTCGAAATGCAGCGCAACTGGATAGGCAAAAGCGAAGGCGCTCAGATGCCTTTTCACGTTGCCGGTCATGAAGGAGTTTCTTTCGAGATTTATACGACCCGGCCGGACACCCTGTTTGGAGCGACATACGCAGTTCTTGCGCCGGAGCACCAGATAATTGAGACGATTGTTTCCGATGAGCAGCGTGAGTCTGTTGAGAAATATATCCAGGAGGCGAAAAACAAGAGCGACCGCTTGCGCCTCGAAGAAGCGAACAAAAAGACAGGCGTATTCACTGGGGCTTTTGCGATCAACCCGGTTAATCAGCAGAATATACCGATATATGTAGCGGACTACGTGCTGATCACCTACGGCACCGGCGCGATAATGGCTGTTCCGGGACATGACCAGCGAGACTGGGAGTTCGCCAAGAAGTTCGACCTAGACATTGTAGAAGTTGTATCCGGTGGAGATGTTCAGCTAGCCGCCTACGACGGAGAAGGCAAGCTTGTTAATTCAGGATTTCTAGACGGGCTGACCGTTGCCGCGGCGAAAGAAAAAATGATCAACTGGCTCGAGTCAGAGCAGCTTGGCAAGCGGTCGGTAAATTATAAGCTTAGAGACTGGCTGTTTAGTCGCCAACGCTACTGGGGCGAGCCGTTTCCAATCATTCACACCAAGAACGGCCCCAAGCTGCTTCCCGAAAGCGAACTTCCGATTCTTTTGCCGGAAGTCGAAGATTTTAAGCCGACAGAGGACGGGCAACCGCCGCTTGCGCGAGCCGAGCAATGGGTGAACACCAAAGATCCAGAAACTGGCGAACCGGCCCTGCGCGAAACAAATACCATGCCGCAGTGGGCGGGAAGCTGCTGGTACTATTTGCGCTTCCTTGATCCCACCAACGATAGCGAAGCATGGGATAAAAAAATCGAGTCGTATTGGATGCCGGTTGACTTATACATCGGCGGCGTGGAACACGCGGTATTGCATTTGCTTTACGCTAGATTCTGGCACCACGTTCTGTACGATATCGGCGTTGTTTCGACTAAGGAACCGTTCAAGAAGCTCGTCAACCAGGGCATGATCCTCGGAGAGGACAATCAGAAGATGTCCAAGTCACGGGGCAACGTAATCAACCCTGACGATATAATTCAGGAATACGGCGCCGATACTCTTAGGCTCTACGAAATGTTTATGGGGCCGCTCGAGCAGGTAAAGCCCTGGAACACAAAGTCGGTCAGTGGCTCATTTAAGTTCCTCAGCAAAGCTTGGCGCCTAATTATCTCAGAAGACGGAACCTTGCGCGATTCAATCGAGGCCGCCTCAGCGGAGTCTGAAAGAGACACCCCGATCGAGCGTTCGCTGCAAAGAACAATTAAAAAGGTAACCGAAGATATCGAAGGACTACGGCTACACACTGCAATTGCTTCGATGATGACGTTTGTCAATGACGCGGCGAAAGAAACGAGCCTCTCGCACAGCGTAGTAAGCAGATTCGTTCAGCTCCTTTCTCCTTTTGCACCGCACATAGCAGAGGAGCTCTGGCAGCGCCTAGGGCATGACGACAGCATTGCGTATGAGCCGTGGCCTAAATACGATCCCGACTTGGTCCAACTCGAACAAGTTGTGATAGCGGTTCAAGTCAATGGAAAACTGCGTGACAAAATGGAAGTCCCCGCAGACATCAGCAAAGAAGACATGCTGAGCGAAGCTCGCAAATGCGAGAAGGCTGCGGCCTATCTGGAAGGAAAAGAAATAATACGAGAAATTGCTGTTCCCGGTCGTTTGGTCAACTTTGTTGTGAAGTGAAGGCGGTTCGCTACTGCGCCGCTTTTCCGGAACTCGAGTCCTTTCGGTCCACAGAAATTTCCGCAATCAGCGATCTTGCGTCTTCGTGAATAAGAGACGAAAGCCCATTGATCAGCTTGATATGGCGAGTAACTTCTGGCCAGTCTTCACGTTCAACGCAGTCTGTTAGTTGAGATACTAGTTGGCGCTGTTTGTGTAGGACGGAATCGTATTGATTTACTCGGTCGAGAAGATCGTTTCGAACAATCGCGCTGGAAGCGAAGGCTCGCTTGGCTAAATCAACTGAGCGTTCCAGCTCCGCAATTGAATCGAATAACTTTTTTACTATCGAATGCGGCATCTCTAAACCTCCAGCACGTCTTGATACTACCACCGCTCATGCAGCGATGCCTAAACACTAGTCAGGGCTGGCGCGGTGAGTGCTTCAGCAAGAGAGTAAGTTGCTGGAATTTCAACAGGTTGGAGTTGACACGCTGCGCCGTGAAACTCGGCGCAGCGCAGCAAGGCAGTTTACATGCCTGGCTTAAGTGCCCAGGATTTACACCATCCCTTGGCGTTGACTAGGCCGCTTTGGATTACGTTGCACTTACCCCACATCCCTTCGTGCCCGTCGATTTTATGCGGAGCAGTGGCGAACAGAATGCAGTTTTCACAGTGCTGCTTCGCACCTTCAGCACCTCTGGCGCTGCGTTCAGCGGACGAGGCAGCATCGTTCACATACCCAAGGGCTGTTGCTGTCGGATCGCCTGCTGGGACGGGAGAGTCCGGAGATGCCCAAGCTACGCGCGGCTTCATCAGCAGCGCTAAAGCTGGAACAGAAACCGCGCTCAAAATCGATCGTTTAAAAAACTCTCGCCGTGAAACATTCATACTATTTCTCCCATGCTGAGTGGATAACGCCAATCACTATAAGCGCGGGACATGGGGTAGAAAATATCTGCAGTGCCTTCAGTCGTCCAAGGCGAGCTTGATATGGCAAGCACCGGGAATACCCATCCAGCCTGGGTTTTGTAGGGTTCACTAAAACACTTGTTCTGAGATCTAGATGAAAAGTCGATTAGATCGAGGATTCTACACCGTTACTACGAAAAACTTTCCCACTTCAGGCCCCCTACTTCCACCTGTTTGAAGCTGCCGTTTTTTGTCACTTCTTTGCAAGATGTTGTCGATAGCTAACTTGCGACAAAAGCTGGGAAATTGAGGAAGCCACAGATGTGCGTATTCACACTGAAACTGGCCCAATTCTTGATTTACAGTACGAAGGAGTCAGCCGATTTTAGAGGTTTGGGCGGATGACAAGGTCTGAAAAAGGTTACACAATAGTCGAATTGTTGGTTGTTGTCTCGATGACAATGACCATTATGGGTATTAGTGTATACAACCTGCGCAATCTTGAGCGTCCGCTAAAGACAGGCTCGGCCCAGCTGGGCGGCTTTTTCAAGCAAGCGCGCTCCAAAGCGATCGCCACGACTTCTGCCTATCGTGTTTACGCAATCAGCAACTCCCAGGTTGCAACGACCTACGGCGTGAACTGCGACAACGCAACGACCACATTCGACTCGGATCTAACTTACAACTTACCAACTGAATTGGAGTTTACCAGCACAGCTTGGGAAGTGTGCTTTTCAGCGCGCGGAATTGCAAACGACAACATTACCGTAACGATGGAAGACAAAGAAGGTAATACTTCAACGGTTGAGGTGTTTCTTGGAGGAGCGGTGAGGATTGATGAAGTCTAATCAGAAAGGGTTTTCACTGTTGGAAGTTTTGTTTGCACTGGCGATATTTTCAATCGTGCTTGCAGGGATGCCTAATTTCTTCATCACTCAGACGAAGCTAAACATGCGCAGTCAAATTCGAACGGAAGCACTGGCTGCCGCAAAACAGCGAATGGACTACCTGAGACTTCAGGATCCTTCAGACTTGCCGACCACGGGCAGCGAAGGTCCGGAAACGGTAACCGTCAACGACAGAGACTTTGATGTAACAACTTTTTACTGCGAGGAGCCGACTTTCTGCACAAGCAATAACAACCGGCATATTCGCATTGCGGTTTCGTACCGCGACGAAGAGAGATACGATGTTGAAACTGTGTTCACTAAGCTGCGATAGAGGCGCCACAATTGCCGAACTCCTCATCGCTTCGATGGTGGGGCTGGTTCTCGTGTCGCTGACGCATTCGGTCATTCTGGCCAACCACAGACTGTATCAAGTTGATATCGTTCGCACTGAATTGAACCAAAACCTTCGGAGCGCGCTGGATATTCTCGCTGCAAACGCTCGCGAAACAGGTGAGCGCCTCCCGGCAACATTTCCAGCTCTGCTTGTTACGGACGGCGGCGCAACACCTGATGAAATGGTAATTCGCCGCAATCTGCTCGACGAAGTGCTGGTGGTATGTCAGGACCTGACGTCTGGCTCTAGTAATAGCTGGGTAATGTTGTCTGATCCGCTCGCAGGAAATCCAGCGTGCACTTATCCGTCTCAGTCTACTTCTTACAACAGTTGGTCAACCTATCGCACTGACGAAGGCGGCATTGTTGATGCGTACATTGTCAATCTTGCAAACGGCGAAGGCGAGTTCTTCAAGTATGACAGTGAGCAGGATTTTGGCGGAGACTTAATGATTCACCGCGACTCGGGCAATTGGCAGCATGACTATCCGGCGGAATTTTCTGCGATCTACATTCTGGAAGAATGGGACGTTTCTGTCGTTGGAGACTTTCTGCAGCTAGTAGTTAATCAGGACTCCGATAACCCGAGAAATATCGTTTACGGAATCGAGGATTTTCAAGTTCAGGTTGCGATGCAGGACACAACGGTGATGGACGGCTTCGCAATCAGCGATGATTGGGTTGATATTCAAAGTATTGATTTAACACTGAGTGGACAGACTACGTATAAAGGCCAGGATATTAGTGCCTCTCTGACGTCGAAGTTCTTTCCACGAAATATTCTATCTAACTGATGTAGGCTCGCTATGAAACGCTCTACCGCAGACAATCAAGGCTTCATTCTAATTTCGACTCTATTTATGATGTCGCTGATGCTGGCTTTAGTTAGCGCCTATGCGATGATCACTAGCATTGAGTGGAAGATCAACAAGCGCTCAGGTTTCAGTTCTACCGGATTCTACACTGCGGAGGCAGGTCTTAATCTGCGTGCTGAAGAAATTCGACAAATATTTGTTGGCTACAATAGACCGGAAGGCACTAGCCCAGATACGGAAAATGCCTGTATTGGAAGCAACCAGGGGGAGGACGACTTCGCTTGCGCAACGTACGAACTTAACGGGCATACCTCTATCACCTACGTCGAGGAAGATCCCTCGAATCCGCTGATTTTAACCATCCCGCCGGGTGAGTTATATCAAAATCTTAGCGCGCAAGAGTATCGCTACACCGTTAGGTCGAACGCCGTGGGTCCGGACGATAGAGTTGAAGCCTCTCTCGAGCTGCGCTTTAAGAGCCGACTCGTTCCACTCTTCCAATTTGTGGCTTTTTACGACAAGGACTTGGAAATACTTCCTGGTCCTACGATGCTGCTCAGCGGCCCGATACATACGAATGGTGACTTGTACTTGAACGCGAATAACTCACTCAGCGTTGACGGTCAGGTAGCTACTGCTGGAGTAATCTATCGCGGTCGCAAGAACGACAGCTCATGCATGAGCAGGCCAATCCAAGTTAAAGACCCAGTCAACTACGTGGAACTTATAAACCCGTGCTCTACGCGGACCCTCGTTCAAGACAGCGACATCGATCCTTACAACGGTATGGTTCAGATGAACGTTCAGGAAGTAACTGTGCCGGAACCTGAAGCTCTCGATCCGACGCAAGGACAAGTTTATTGGGACAAAGCAGACCTGCGCTTGGTAATGCACCTCAACGGGTCAAATAATCCAGATACAACCTATAGTACTACTGGTGTAGAAGTGCGCAACGCTGACTATAGCGTAAACTCCAGCGCTACCAACGATTTACACAGCTGTCCCGGCTCGATTAGCGGCAAGCCTGTGGGATATTCTACGTCCTTTTACAGTAACCGCGAGGGCGGATATATGCGCCTCCTCGAAGTCGATATGGAAGCCTTGTTAAACTGCATTCACAGTGAAAACCTCATGGGTTTTGGCAAGGGTCTAGATGACGACTCAGAAGGCGGTCTGGTATTCCACTTCACGGTCGATGGACCGAATGCATCTGCTCAGCAAAGTCGCTACGGCATGCGCATAGTAAACGGCGATGAGCTGCAGGCCAGTGTTTCTGCTCCTTCTGTGCGCGGCATGACTGTCGTGACCGACCAAGCTGCATTTGTCGAAGGACACTATAACCGAATAAATAAAATTCCCGCCGCCATTCTGGCTGACGCATTTAACGTGTTGTCTGAAGGTTGGGGCGGAAATGACGCTAAGAGCACTCAGAGTCTGGGTAACCGCGTGGCGTCTAACACGACATTCAATGCGGCGGTTCTTGCGTGCACGGACACGACTGGCGGAGTTGAAGGAGCTGGCGGACAAGGTGGTGCATATAACGGTGGACTTGAGAACTACCCTCGATTCCATGAGAAGTGGTCAGGCAAAACGTTCTTGTATCGCGGTTCATTCGTTAGTTTGAATACTTGCCGACACAGCAACGGTTCATGGGTCTACGGTGGTTCACACTACGAAGCGCCGAACCGAGACTGGGACTACGACACCGACTTCAACGACGCAGCGAATTTACCGCCGTTGACGCCGCGTTTTGTCTACCTACGTCAGCAATTGTTTGTGCGAAAATACGAGCTCGAATAACTAGAGCGAAAGTCCGCCCTTGCGAAGCTGGACCTGTAAAGAGCGAAGATGCGAGTAAGATTTAGTGCTTTTTGAAGGCCGACACAGCAACGAATTGCTACTGTACCGACCTTCCAACCTAGAGGAGCGTTCTCACGGCGTTTAAGTCTCGTCGTGAGAAGAGGAGTTCTTCTTCTTCCCCTTCTTCTTTTTGTGCTTGCCTCGCCGTCGCTTGAGTGACTTCTTCGACAGCCTATGTTCCGTCTCGTGAGTCTCATCTTGCTCTCGAGAGAAGACAGGCGTCTCGAGCGGCTCGGGCTTCGGAACAAGAAGTATGCCTCTCACCAACTCGAGCGAAACGATGAATACACCGAAGACTACCAGCGACAATCCTTGAGCGTGGCGATCGTGATTGTAGTTTTGTGACACCTTGAACACGATAAGTGCACAAAGCAGCTCAGCCCCAACAATACTCCACCGAGTGATGAATCGCTCCACTGAATTTCCTCCAAAAGGAACCAACGTGAACCATTTAGCGCACTTCACTACTCGCACCTTCTTCGACATCCGGAAGAGCTAACGATTCTTGAAGAAGGTGCCGCAGTTTTGTCTGCTCAGAACAGAAATCTAAAGGAACGGCAAGGGGGGCTCACGTAATAATAACCCACGTAGTCAAAATGTGGGATTGTTTCCCACAGGTATGTTATGCGAAGTTTCCTGGAAGGTGTGCTTTAGAGCGAAAAGACCGTCTAAGCCGCTGGATTACCGTCAATTATTCACGGCTAAATTTTTCGTTCCATTTGCGGCGAACGAAACCTTCGCCGTTAAGCGCAGCGCCTATCGCAGCGGTGAGCATGATAAGAACTCCTGCACCGAATACCAGCCAGGAGATGGCTATATCAAATTCAAGCAAGCCGAGTTTCGTGAGCATATATGACCAGTCATGGTGTTTGTGAACCTCCTGCTGCGACATTGGCTGGGATAACATTGCGGGAGTAAACAGTGTTAGTTCGTGCGCACGTGCATCCGCGATATACTTAGAAATGTGAATGAAGTTCTGCCCAAACCAAAACACAAAAAACCAGATCCCAAGCTGGTAGCCCTGAGATATCGAGACAATGACAAATACGGCTGGAACCAGAAGCTGAAAAATTGTTCCTCCGGCATACCCAATAAACTCCCCCAACATGCCAAAGATCGGGTGGCCAATTTCGTGGATGATGAAGTTCAGGGTGTTAAGAAGGTAAATTAGATTTGGGATGAGCGGTATCGATGCGTAGTATTGAAAGGCCGCTGCAAGGAGGCAAACAAATAGCAACGCAGCTGTCCCAAGGCGCAGCAGCATTTCCTGAGGGCTGCCGTAGCTCGGCTTCATCAAGTCTACTCTCCCTGGCGATCGCGTTCTTCGTATGGTTGCACTACTACAAATCCCTCGCCCTGAAATACCATTTGAATAGTTTCTCCACTTCCGCGTCCAACGAGAGTTTTCATTTGCATGTCTGCTTTCACTTTAGGGCTGAGGCTGCCGGACCAGGCTACCGTTGCGTTCGGGTCTGTCGCGACTGGTTTCGAGCGAGTGACGCGAAGCACCAGCGGGTCATAGTGCGTAGTAATTGCTAGCATGCCCATGCCTCGCAAGTGGACGTTAAACAATCCTCCTGCCATGAGCGCGGCAAACTGCTTCATTGCTTTGATTTCCCATTTAATACCTTTCTGCAGCGCGAGAAGGTCGTCGCCGTTTACTACGAGAGTTTCCTGCTTTAGCTCCAGAATGGTGACTTTCTTGCCCTGATCGGCGAGATACAATCTGCCTTTGCCCTGGGCTTTGGTGAGTTTCGTGCCCTCGCGTGTGACAGCCTTGCTGACCATTCGGCCTAGGCCGTGTTCAACAATGCCTTCGCGGACAAAATTGATATTTCCGTAGTACGCGATCATCGATCCAGTCTTTACCCAGGTAGAGCTGTTTAAATTGATTCGCAGAATGCGGTCGGTTTCCAACTCGAAAGGGATAAAGCTTTCGTCTTCACTAGCGGCATATTCCATCAGACCGCCGATAGTCATAGATGAACCAGAGGTAACGACACGCGCAGTCTGCTCTTCGTCTAAATCCTGTTCGGACTGGTCGTCCGCTTGAGTTTCCACTTCCAGAGTTTCGTCGAACCCATCCGCATCCAGTGTCTGATCTGAAGGAGCAGCATCGTCGGGAACTGAGACGCGTGCAGCGGGCTCTTCTTCTTGGGCTAGCTGCGGCTGTTTGGCCGGTCTCTCTGGAACTGTTTCAGATTTCGGTTTAGTCGTCGCCTGCTGTAGTTTCTCCATCTGCTCTCGAGTCAGAGTGGAGCTTTTTCCCCCGCCGCCGATCGCGGAAGCTGCCAGCGAACTCTGCGCGGGTCTGGTGCCGCGGCTTTTGAAGCGGAGATCTTTATACGGATCGTCCTGCGGAGAGGAACTAGAGGTCGGTGCAGCTTCCGGCTTAGCCGGCTCAACCTTCGCTTTTTTTGCTGCGAGCTTTGCTTCTTTCTCGCTCTCGACGATGAGCAGCTTCTTGTCAGCAACGAGCTTAAAGATTCGACTGAGCTGTTCTGACTCTGCGTCGTCGACGACGCCGTCGCTCTGAATATCTGCAATCAGCGCATCATGCTCAGCGCGAGTCATCACACCTTTGGCCGCAAAAGCGTCTACTCGATCTTTGATATCACTCATATTTACCATTATAGACTTGCGCCGTTCGGTGGGGGCAAGAAAATTCGGGTGTTCAGCAGACCGCCTGCGTGAAAACCATGTAGGACACTGGCCCAGCGCGGTGAAGCACTGAGCCAGGTCCCGACGAACATTCGCGCATCGAAGTGGGAACGGAGTTCCATGTCAGTCGATGCGTCGAGGGCTTCATGCAGCTTCCCTCGCGAGCGCGGAGAGGTAGCCGAGGCCCATGAGCAGGTGCTCGAGAGAGCGAACCTGTGCGAGGTTCATGCGAATCGAGTTCGGGTCGCCGGATGGGTCGTTGAACATGAAACCCATCTTGAAGTGCCGAGCAGCGAGCATCGCCAGGGTCTTGGCGGACTCGATCTTGACCCCTCGCACGGTGCGACCGATGAGGGCAGACACGTCGAGGCAGTAGTAGATCGTCCCGCTGGGAACGATTGCCTCGTACGCCGACTCCTCTCCGGCCCACTTGGTGATCGCATCGCGGTACTCGACGAACTCGCGCATCTGACGCTCGGCAACTCCGCATCCCAAAGCCGACAATGCCGGAGGGATGAGGTGCTGGATCGGCAGAGCCACACCGCCGGTCGTTTCCGACTGCTGACCTGCCATCCAGCCGATCAGCTGCCAGGGGCCGACGAGCACACCGACACGCGAGCCCGCCATCTTCGGCCCCTTGGAGAGACTGAAGAGCGAGACGCATTGGTTGATGCCGACGATCGACTGCATGCTGACGAACTCGACGCCTGGGTAGACGTTGAGGCGGTACACCTCATCTGCGAGGAAGATGCAGCCCGGGCACTTCTGCTCGGAGATGCCGTAGATCTGCAGGAGCTGCCGGCGGCTGTAGACGTAGCCGTCGGGGTTCCGCGGGTTGTTGACGATCACCAGGCGAATGTTCTCCGCCTGTTCCTTCGGAAGCTGCTCGAACTCCTCGATCGACCCGACGAGGATCGGGGTCAGACCGAAGACGCGAGCGAGCGACACGAAAGTCGGCCAATTGCGGCGGAACACCAGCACTGAAGACCCGGGGTAAGCCGTCGCGATTGCCCACAGGGTGAGCGCGACGCCGTACTTGCCGCCGGGCGTGATCAGGCAGTGCGAGCGACGAACCTTGAGCGCTTCTGCCGGATCGGTCTTCCCACCGTCGGGAATGATGATGCCAGCAGTGCGCTCCTGGAACTCGATCACGGCATCGAGGGCGTCGGGCTGTCCTCTGACGACGGGATACGGGATCCTCAAACTGTCGCCGCCGAAGAAACCACGACCCGCCTGCACGACACCACTGAACACATCGCTGACGTTGTCCCCACCTGCCAGGTTGCAGAAGTTGGGATCTCCGCGAGCAATCTCTGCGATCAGCTCGGCATGACCGACGGTTGCTGACGACTTGGTCAGCTCTGCGAAGCGACTCAGGTCCACGGGCATATGAATCTCCTTGTGCTAAGTTGATGCCTCGTTTGTCCGTGCATACGTACACGGCTCCCTTTCTCCGAATTCGCTAAACAACAAACGCTTTTGCAAAGCGGTCTGCTGCCACGAGGGCGCTGGAAACCCCCTAGCGGCAGCAAAATTCCTATCTACCGGAGCGATGGTAAAAATGAGCTCTCCGCGGGAGCGGACGAGCCTGGCATGCTCACATATTTCCTAGTAAATGACAAGGTTTAACCCCCTCATGGACGCGCGAGTAGGGTCAACGTATTCACCAGCAGAAGCAGCCAAATGCACTCGGTTTTTCCTAAGGTGCTGATATAGGAGAACATGACTGCTGAAGCCTGTCTCGATCGGATACGGACAGGGTTCATTATGAAAGATAAGTAATACTAATATGTTAACTTAGCCAAAATTTGGCCAGATCTTCCAAATATTAGGTCGATTACGCCAGTTTAACAGTTAAGAATAATCCATAAATTTCCGACTATTCCCTTGGTAAAGTGTGAACAACAATCACCCGGCAGCTCGCCGATAGGCATATGCTCTTTAAAAGTACTCGAGCGGTTCAAAATCGCGGTTTTACATTAATCGAAATACTTGTCGCGCTTGGAATACTCGCGATTATTACCGCGATGACCACCACCTCCATCGTCACCTACCTTGGCGCAAACTGGAACGCTAAAATTCGGGCAGAGGGGATGGAAGCGGCACAGACTGTGCTAGATCAGCTGCGCTATGTCGATGTGCGCTCTATGCCGGAAAGCGGTTCGGATTCCGCCCGGTCGATAGAAATTGAGTCCGGCAGAAATTTCGATGTAACCGTAACTTACTGCGCAGAGAACGAGTATTGCACTTCGGAGGAGGTTCGCCACCTCTCGGTTACGGTAAACTACCTCGGACAGGAAGTTTACAACACGGAAACCGTTTTTACGCGAATGGCATCGGCCCACGGCGAGAGCGTTGGGGGCTCTAGTTCCAGTTCTTCCTCCAGCTCATCATCGTCCAGCTCTTCGTCAAGTTCCTCTTCGAGTTCGTCGTCATCAAGTTCTTCTTCCAGCTCTTCGTCGAGTTCCTCCAGCTCGTCATCAAGTTCGGCGTCTTCTTCAAGCTCTTCCTCCAGCTCGTCAAGCAGTGGTCGAGATGAGCGCCGCTGTAGAAGGTGGAGAGGTTGCTAGATGGGAGAACGATTAAACGACGTTGGTAGTTCGCTTATAGAATTCATTGTAGCAATCTCGCTAATTGGTATTGTTTCAGGTGCGGTTGTCAGCAATATGAAAGTTCTGGACGACCCTCTGACGAACGCTTCCTTTGCGGTGGAGCACTTTCTTCGGCTAACCCGAGGACAGGCCATGTCGCGAACTATCTCCGTGGTAGTTCAGCCAACGTCATCGCTGCGCCTTCAAGCGTCTTATGCGGATTCTTGTGCTGAGGATGCAGTACTAACGCCCGTGTCAGATCTTGTTCTTGATTTACCAAGGGGCGCCAGTTTGGTCACCACGGACTGGTCTGTTTGCTTCACTCAACGAGGCTTTGCCGACGTAGCAAGTAGTTTCGAGCTTCAGCGCGAGGACGGAGAACTCCGAACCATTGAAATTGCACTTGGCGGAGGGAGTCGAACAACGCGATGAATATCAGTGCGCCCATAGCACTTCGCAGCGATCGCGGCTTCACTTTAATGGAGCTGCTGGTCGCATTAATGCTTACCGGAATTTTTATGGGCATGGCGATGGCGAACATTTTTACAGTGCGCCAGGCCTACCTCGAAGACATCGTCCGTCTGAGGGTAAATAGCAATCTGCGTTCCGCGATGGACATCGTCTCAATGAACGTCCGACAAGCCGGAGAAAATCTCGAGGGCTCCTTCCCTTCCCTGCTTCTCTCAGACAGTGCCGACGATGGTGATTCGCTTGTGCTACGACGGAACCTGATTTCCGATGTGCTAACTCTTTGCGAAGACGTCAACGCTGGTCAGACGCGCTTGTTCGTATCTCTTTCTACTGCGACAGAGCCAGAGTGCATCGCAAGCAATGTCGTCGCAGCCCATACTGAATTTTCGGACTATCGCAGCGCAAACGAGGATACAGTGCGCGTCTTTGTGTATGACCGAATATCAAAAGAAGGCGAGTTCGTAGACTTTACGGGGAATGGAGACATCGGGGGTACTGACTACTATCTAGATGTGTCATCTTTGTCTCAGGACTACAACGCGGAAACGACGAGCATTTACATGCTGGAAGAGTTTTTGTTCGAAGTGGAATCAGGCGAAGAAACGTTCCTCCTCTATGTCGATGAGAAGTTCGATGAACCGCAGGCAGTCGCCTTCTCCGTGACAGATTTTCAAGTGTCACTGCAAATGCAAAATGGTTCTACCGTATCTGAACTTAATCCAGACAGCTCAGACGAATGGCAGGATATCCAGGAAGTAGTGTTAAGGCTTACCGGTCGAGGTTCGTGGAAAGGCAAAGAGGTAGTGTCCACGCTTTCCGCGTCGTATTTTCCCAGAAATGTGTTGTCGAATTAAGTCATGAGAAACCGAAGTCTAACAAACAGCAGCTCGGGCATCGCCCTCTTCAGCGTAATGCTCCTGATAGTAGTTAGTATGAGCTTGATTGGCGCTTATATGACGCTGACCCGAACAGAGATCGCTCAAGTTAAAGCATCTAGAGATAGCGCTAGCGGCTTTAATGCTGCAGAAGCCGGATTAAACCTGCGAGCAGAAGACATACGTGCAATTTTTCTTGATTACGACCGTCCTAGCGGAAGTTCTCCGGATGGAATCGAAGGCTGCGACGAGGGGGATACAGGCGAAGGTGACTTTCAGTGCCAAACCTACGGCTTTGACAATTCACACTCGGCCGTAACTTACGTGCAAGAAGAGCCAGGCAATCCATACTTTACAACTATTCCACCCGGTGAACCTTTTTCAGGTCTCAGCACACAGGAGTATCGCTATACGGTGACATCCGTAGGGAGGAACCAGCAGCAGAGCAACGAAGCCGTACTGGCGTTGACCTTTAAAAGCCGCGTTGTGCCGCTCTTCCAATTTGCAATTTTCTTTCATGAAGATCTTGAGTTCTTTAACGGCGCGGTCATGACAGTGGACGGCCATGTTCACACGAATGGCAACTTGTACGCAGCCACTCAGGACGGCGGCCAAACCAATTATGTCGGACAAGTAACAGTGGTTGGCGATATGTACCGTGGGATGAAATCCCAATCGAGCTGCTCTGGATATACTGGTACATCACGTGTTTTGGATCCGGTTAGCTACGTTAACCTCCCGGCTTGCTCCAGCAGTAGAGTGCACATTGACGATGTCGAAGATTGGAATGACAACATCATGCTTAATGTTGACGAGGTCGCCGTCCCGGCACCTGAAGATATGGATTCGTTTTCGGACGGTGAATACTGGTTGAGAGCGGATATGCGTTTGGTTCTTCGGCTGAACGCGAGCGGCAATCCCGATACTACAAATTCTTCGACTGGGGTAGAGGTTGTTGACACAGCAGGCAATAACATCGCTGCTGCAACCAATGCTCTGCACAATTCTGCTTCTTGCCCTGGGCTAATCTCAACGGGAGGAGGCCCGTCTTTGTCGGTAGGGACTCAAGGTCCCGGCACGACTGGCGACCAACTGCGGCTTTATCGTGAATATCAGTACAATTCGAGTGTTAACAACTTTCAACGGACTCTTGAGGTCGATATGCGTGCCCTGCTTAACTGCATCCACCGCAACCCCACGATCATGGGCGGAAAGCAGCTGGATGACGAAACCGAACAGGGACTTGTATTTCATATGGCGATCTCCGGTCCGCGTTCGAGCTGGAGTCAGAACAACTACTCTGTTCGCCTAAGAAACGGCTACCGACTTCAAGCAACGGACGGCGGAGCACTTGTTCCTAAGGGCCTTACGGTTATTTCAGATCAGGGAGTGGTGGTCTGGGGCAATTACAACAGCAGTAACTGGATCCCTGCCGCTATCATGGCGGACACTGTTTGGCTGCTGTCAAACGATTGGGTTGATGCCGATTCTTATATTACTGATAGGTACGATCGTGACGGCTCGGCGACGACTGTGCAAGTTGCGGTGGTGAGCGGTATTGCTAGAACCGGCGGAGCCAACGGAGCTGCCGGAGAAGATCACGGAGCCGATTCGAACGGCGGCGGTGCAATTAACGTGTTTAGATTCAATGAATGGTTTAGAGTCGGATCGTCGTCGATACCTGATTTCACTTACGTCGGTTCAATGGTTAGTCTGGGAGCACCTCGCAAGTCTCAGTCTACTTGGGGCCCGTTTACCTATTATAGTGCACCAAATCGAGTTTGGTCTTACGATACTCGGTTCAATGATGCAGATCAGCTTCCTCCGATGACACCTGCGTTTGTCTACATTAAGCAGGAGCTGTTTGTGAGAGATTACGAACTGTAGAACTAGCAGGAATGCAAATGATTAATAAACTTTTGCTGACGGGAGCGATGATGATTGCGCTCTTTCCGGGAAGGTCTTTTGCTGAAGCTCCTGAGAATACTTTTAAGTTCGCGGTTGAGAAGATGAAATCTGCGGGCAGCATTGAACCGCTGGTAGATTTTGTCGATTGGTCGCTTTACTACGATTCTCTGTCACCGGAGGAAAAACGCGGCTTAGGATTTCGCAGCGGCGACGCCATGCGAGAGTATTACCGCAATAAGGCCAAAGTAAACGGTCAGGATCGCCTAGACAGCTTCGCCAAGCTTGCAAAGAAGGACAATGTTAAAACAGGCGGTCAATCAATTGAGACGCTCGGAACCGTAAGGCAAGAGCTGGACCGGCAACAGACGGAAATGGAGAGGCGAATTGGAAGGACCGTATATACGATTTCCTCTGTCCGTGCTGACGGTGAAAACAAGGTTATTAGCTTCAAAAAGGAATATGAAGGTCAGACTAGCAGTGCGGAAATCGTACTAGTTCCATCCGGCGAAGGCTGGCTGTTTAAATCGGCCGCTCCAATTAATCCAATGGCATCTCCCATGGCCTCCCCCATCGGTTCATTGCCTGAGCCGACACAGATCCTGTTTAATCCTTAGAAAAGGGAACGCTAATCTACTGATTTGGGTCTGGGAAGCTGCTGCACCTCAGAACCAACCGGCCCGGTCACCCGCTGCACCGCAGTTGCGATGCAGCAGGGAGACCGGACTCTGACGAACTTCCACCGAAGTGACTTCATGCCGCCGGAAGCAGTTCGATCGACTGTTCCGTGTGCGCACTCGGACGGAGCAGGCGCAGCGGACCGACAGCCTGCCAGAACGTTTCGGCGAAGACTCCCGAGGCACGCGACGTTGCGAAGAACGCCCCGGCGTAGGGAGCCATGCGCGGCTCGGCGATGATGCCGCAGAGGTGCGCCAGCAGACCGGTGTACCCGTCGACGTTGACGTCGGGGAACTTCGAGCCGGTGTGCTGGTCGACCATCTTCTTGGCACCTTCGTACCAGCGCAGAGCCAGCGCGAAGAACGCGTCGTCGGGGAACATCTCCCGCAGCGTGGCGATCGTGGCGTTGGCGCGCTGATCCCCCTTCTTGCCGCGGATTACCCGGTGACCGACGCACCAGATCGGCAGCTTGTGATCGAGGATACGCAGTGCCGCGAGCTGCTCGAGAGCTTCGAGCGAGGCCTCGACACCGTAGCGCTCGTCGTCACGCAGGCTGAACAGGAAACGAACCCCCTGCTCCGCTGCGCCGCCGTGGTTGAAGCCGCGAAGGCCGCCGACCATGGCGCCGAAGACTTCGAACGGGTTCGCGCCGCCGCTGGAAGCGACGATCGCGTCGAAGGTCGAGACGTTGCCCGGCCCGTGGTAGCACATCGTCGCCATCAGCTGGTCGACGACGCGCGCCATCTGCACGGACTGCTCATCGCCGTCGGCGATGCCCAGTCCAGAGACGAACGCCTGCGCGAAGCGCAGATCCGTGCGGAACTCGTCCATGCTCTGAGCCCCGCCGTACTTGGCGCGGTAGACGAGCGGCGTGATCACACTGAGGAAGCCCAAGATGTCGAGCTGATCCTCGAGGCGATCCTGCCACGTGATCTCGCGGATGTCGCCGGTCGCGACCTTGCGGGCCATGCGCGAGTCCTCCGCCAGCAGCGCGAGTGCCCCGTCGATGGCCTTCATCGGATCGAGGAACCGTGCGTTGGCGAGAAGGAAGTCCGAGACCCGGCTGTAGAACGGCCCGGTCATCAGATTCTTGCGCGCCTGCTCGAGACGACCGCGGACCCACTCCTCCTGCTCCGCCGTGGGCGGGGTGCCGGTGTAGAGGTTCCAGATCAGCCACTCGAACGTGTGCGTTCGGCAGATGTCGAAGATCCCGACACCGCCGACGTGGAGGCTCTCCTCGGGATCGACGAAGTGCGGTGATCCCGGGATGAAGGACTTGAGGACCTTGGCGCCGGCAAGTCCACCGAGGACCTGCTCGACGGTGACCGTTGCGGCGACCTTCTTGCCGTGGTCCGCGAGGAGCCGACGTTGCGCATCGACTGCTCCCGGTACCATTTCTTCGATTCGTGTCAGCAGCATACTCTGCTCCTGTCGCAGACGGGTTTAGCTAGTTGAGGGCGTCTGCAGGGACCCTCAACCGACTTTGATGGAAACCAGTCAGGGGCTATGGAGAGTTTTGCTGTGTGCTATGACCTCCTTTCGTGAAACCTTGTTTGAACTCAGCAGCTCCCCTGACACGCACGCAGATTTCTGCCTGCACGTCAGGTGCTTAGTTGGTCTACCCACATAAGAATGTCGCGAAGAGCAAACGCAGGACGCCGCGTTTAAGACCGCTAGATGTATCAAACGATAAAACTACTGGCAAAATTCGTTCGTAAGTTCTCTATTTCTATAAGTAAGCCTGGGGCGCTAGGATGGCTATGCTTTGACCAGAGAGGACCGAAATCATGACCCTTAGAAGGTATTTGCCCCTTTTATTGCTGGCACTTGCCCTGCCTGCCCTAGCCGCAGCAAGTCCAACGCTTACCTCGGATTTTGACGCAGACGGGACTGACGACCTGACCGTATATCGCCAAGGTTTCGGTATTTGGTACATCCGCAAGAGCATGGACTCAACTTCGGTCGAGGTTCAGTGGGGATTAGATGGCGACTATCCAGTTTCTGGGATCTACACCGGCGCGGCAGGTCCGGACCTTGCGGTCTATCGCCCTTCGACAGGTTGGTGGTACATCAAGCACTGGAACGCGGGCTTAACTTTTGCGACTGAGTCTTCGTATCAATGGGGCGGATTTTCTGGAGACACTCCCGTCCCCTGCGACTTTGACGGAGACGGCAAAAACGAAATAGCGATTTACCGCGACTCGGAAGGCACTTGGTACTACCGCGAGTCTCCAACATACCTGACATTTAACACCCGGGCCTGGGGAGCTAGCGGTGACATTCCTGTTCCGTTTGATTACGACGGAGATGGAACGTGCGACTTTGCAGTTTATAGCGATGGTACTTGGATGGTTTTGCTTTCCTCGAAAGACAATCTTCAATCAGGAACAATTTCATGGGGCCTTGCAGGAGATATACCGGTTCCCGGACTGTACGACAGCGACACAGTAGTTGATATGGCGATCTACCGCGAAATAGACGGCGGCAATTCGCTGTGGGGCATTCGCGAATCGAAAGTCGGCGGCCTAACTTCCCAGGCACTGCTTTGGGGGGAAAATGGCGATATTCCAGTCACGCTTGATTTCGACGGCGACGGAAAAACGGACATCGCAGTTTGGCGTCCCAGCAACGGCAATTGGTACATCCTGAACTCGTCTACTTCATACGCCACATCCAGCACCGTACAGTGGGGACTAACCGATGATGTTCCCGTAGGTATCCGAGGCGGAGAGCCTAATTAGTAAAAAGTAGGAGGCGAATCCCCGGGGTCTTCCCCCTCGCTTGGCGGATTGGTGCCGGATTGTTTGCCAGGGGTGTTGTTTTGATTTCCGCGGTGGGCAGTAGCCTCGTATGGGTCAGTTTCGTCAGTTTGCCCGCCCCATTGAGCGCCTGCTTGCTGTCCGTTCGGAGCAGCTCCTGCTTGATTTTGCGTCCCGCCAGTTGAGGTTGCTGCTGATGCGGCAAGAATCAACGGCTCTTCAATAGAGAGGCTAAAGAATCCATGCACGCTTAGGCCGACATAGAGCAGCATGCACGACATCAAACTGTATTCGATTGAGGTTGCACCCCGATTATTCATTACTCCCCTCTCCCTATTCACCAATCCGGTAGAACCACAACACTGCTTCCAAATCTTTCGTAATGTCGACAATTTGGCCGAGATTGCTGCTTCAGATGTAAACAGATTAGATCCAATTCGCTTTATCATGAGCTTACTTTGCCTCCCCTACCGACCAGCGAAGCGGAGGCTGCTCTTCGACTAGTCCGAATGTGCTTAGGGAGACCACTGCCGTCGCCTGCCCTCCTTCTCGGGGCGAAAAATCTTCGTCGAACTTTGCCAGATAAGCCCGGGCTCGCTTGTGAAATTTACGGCCCTCTTTCCAAAGCCAGGCGCGAATCTTCGGCAGCTCGGAGGTATAGATTTTGTCGTATTCGGTTCGTGCGTGCATGTTTGGGCTTTCGTCGGAGCCGATATTCTCCTCAACAGCGGTAATTAACGAGCGAATATCACGACTGAGTATGACGACCGCGCGCTCGAGATCTTTGCTTCGGCGGAATTCGGACTTTATCAGTCTTGCACCGTACCTTGATGTTGTTACTGCTCCTGCGCGTTCTAGTTCGTAGAGAACTGTTCCGGGCTGAACTCCCTTCGATACACGCTCAACTAAACGAGCAAATTCGCTATCCATACCAGTAAACGACAGCGTCTTAGGCTTCTTGGTATTGGTGGAGAATTCGGGGTCTTCCTGCCATGTAGTAACTACTCTTGAAACGATATCGGGGAGCGCTCGCTCAGGCACCGAGCCTTGCTTATAAATCTTTGCAGCGTCTCTCCGATGCACTCCCGTCATCATGCTGATCCGGCTGACGTTAATCTTTTCCTCGCTCTTAAGCATGTTCTCAACTGCTATTTCTACGAACGCTACCTTAAGCACGTCGACAAATGTCTGCAGCGTTTCGCTGTCGCGCATCCAGAACCGCACAATCGGTCTAAGCATTGTTTTAAGCGCTCGCGCACGTTTGCTTCTCATTGTTTGCCTCTTGCCGAAGCTCGAAGGGTGTAAAAATCGCTTCGCCCATGCTTCTATTATGCATCATCGCGTGGTCGATGTTAAGCATAAATGAAATTTTTTCTCAGTTTAATTATAGGACCAGGGCACATAAAATATTGTTATTATAGCATATTATGGCTAGTAGCCTATTACTAGCTCGGTAAAGGGCTTAGTTTTCGTGCAACGCTTTCTGCGAGGATGCACATAACCTTTAGCAAATGAAGTTGGTCTACAGTGGGGATACGTCCAGGCAGGCAAGCTTCTCAATTGGCTAAATTTTAGAAGGAGAGTGAGATGAAACAATTAACAACATTAGCATATCAATGTGCAGCAGCCTGCCTTTTACTCGCTGTTTCAGCAAATGCAGCACTTGCTGAGCAGAGCTGCGAGACTCAGCACGCGGAGTTTGACTGGTCCAGCATCGAGCGGTTTTCGCTCGAAGAATGGCAGGCAAATGGCGAGCGGACGCCATTGGATTTGTTGACGTCATTTGTCGGGCAAATGGCAAAACGAGATCGCAAGCTGAAGAGTGTAAGGGACAAATGTAAATCTGCGTGTTTTCACGAAATCAAAAGCTCTACACATGACGTTATAAGTTATACCGATCCGGCGACGCTATCGAGTCCAGCGAGCGAAGAGAAAACAATTTCAGCCCAGGGAGGAGGATGGACTCAAAAAGAAGCTGTGGCAGACGCTCTGCGCAGAGTCATAGGTCAACTGAGCAAAGACGGCGAAGAAACTTGCGGAAGCATGGGTAAGCAACTAGAACGCATTTCGATCCTGAATGTCTCAAATGTAAATTACAACAGCGCAACCTTTAAGGCTAGCTTAGATATAACCTATGAGGTTTGGTGCCAAGACCCGACGACCGTTACCGGATATCTAGTCAGCTTCTGGGTTTATGGAGAAGCTACTTGTGGCTCGATTGGAGACAAGAATTCGACGGCACTTCTCCCCGTAACCACGATGCACGCCGGTGAAGAGGCCGAAGAAGAGGATATTATCCAAATTCTCAATTTACTCGACAACTAACCAACACACGAGGTGCGCGAAAGCAAAGCTACTCCACTGCATACCCTAGACCGACCACAAACCAAGCTTTGTTTTCGCTCCTCAAACAACTCCTGGCTGCGGCCTCTAACACGCAGCCATGCGACCGCCAAGAATTCGCGAATACGCAGCCAGGAGTTTCTTAATTCGTTCTTTGATTTTCGGCTAAGGTAGAAATTACAAATTCAGCACCGCTCGCCAAACCGATCAAGGGATGGTGAGCGGTGCTGAAGCAGTAAACGGTTGCTGCCGGCTTGCAGAAATGCTCGCCGCTACCAAGGCACCAGGATCTAGATACCCACAACAACCATGGTCAAAGACAACTCGGCGCCGCACAGGTTCCTGTCGGACGTGAACGAAATGCTGCGAGGCTGCTTCCCCGGTGGTTACAGGCAGTTCGCTTCCAACTCGCTGCAGCGCGTCGTTCC
>JAGRAN010000078.1 GCA_020434585.1 Bdellovibrionales bacterium | reverse complement strand
TCGGTCGAATCAAATGATTCAAACCGGAATCCACCCCTACGAAAACGGCGTAGGGAGTATTCTTTACGATGTTGGCCTTCACCACCAAGAATCCTGCCGCACTGACGAGAAACTTTCCTGGCTCAAGCCAGATCCGAGCCTTTCTGCCGCTGCGACTGATGTATTCGTCACGAACGCGAGCACAGTTCGCGCCAATTTTCTCGACATCAGCATCATGACTGCCAAAGTGGTAGGAAACTTTGAAGCCCCCACCCAGGTCAAAAATCTCAACGTCCTTAAATTTATCAGCAGCACGAAACAGCACGTCTGCACTCTGCAGGAAAATTTCTGGTTCGGCCACATCGGAACCGGTGTGCACATGAAGACCGGTGACAGTAATGCCGCTTTCAGCTACCACTTGCAGCGTTTCATCAATCTGCTCAATCGATATTCCGAATTTTGACTCGCGATGACCAGTTTGCACCTTCTCATTCGCACCGGCCTTAATGTGCGGATTAATTCGCAGGCTGCACGGAACTCCGGGACCGACAATGCGCCCGAACTTCTCAAGTAATGACAGCGAATCCAGTGTTACGTGCACTCCCAGTTCCAGAGCAGCTTGAATATCTGTCAGTGGTGCCAGACTCGGAGTAAATGAAATTCGCTCCTTTGGTATTCCGGCTCGAAGCGCGAGCCGCAACTCTCCCAGTGACACCGCATCAACTCCCGACCCGAGGGTACCCAGCAGGGACAAAACAGCGGGGTTGGGGAGCGCCTTCATCGCATAGCGAATCTCTGCTTCGCTGCCTGAAAAGGCCTCAGACAAGCGCCGAAATTGAGATTTGATGCATGCCGCATCATACGCGTAGAGCGGGGTTCCGAACTCCCCGGCCAGCCTGGCTAAGTACTCGCTCTCACCTAAAGTCAGTTCGCGCATGGGGCAGCTCCTTCACCCAAGAATAAAGGTCTGAAATTACACAGAAAAATTCGATTATCTTGCTTAAGGTCTCAATTAAACCAGCCGATTAACTCATGGAGGCACGTAATAGGCAAGTTTAGTTGGAATCATGACCACGCGGTTTAGGGCACTAATTATCCATCCCGACGCGGAAGCGGGAAAACGGCTTGAGGCAGAGCTGGCTCAGCTGCCGTCGTTTTATAAAGCCGTAATAGTGTCCGACTTAACCAGTGCCCTCGCCCAAATGGCTCAAGACACTCCGTGCGATGCCGTCTTCGTTTCAGAGCTATTCGACGCCGAAGAAATCTTCGGCTTCACCCTCGGCGCAAACGAAACGCCTGTCGGTGAAGATGCAGTCTTTGTCGCCGTCAGCGATGCCGCCGAGCCAGTAAATCAAGAACTGTTTGGAATCGAACATTGGCTAACTTCTCCTTACACTCAGGAAGCGCTGCAAAATATCGTTACAATCGCGCAAAAGACTAAACTTGAAAATTCGCGAGCTCGGCTGATAGAAGCGATTGAACTGATGACGTCAATGGTTATCGCCGAAATAGATTCAACTGCAGCCGCGCGCAAGAAGGGTCAAAGTAATCGCGCAATCTCTGCCCACATCATCGATGCCTGCAAAACATTTCACGACTTATCGCCGGACTTCATGTCGACTTACTTTGATTTGGTCATCGATGCTTTCACCAATCTACCAGCGCCCGGGCAGAAATCAGCCGACGGGAACTCTCAGGAAGACCATGTTCGCGCCGTGCTGGCACAGCAGTATTTTCGGGATTAGGTACTTTCTGAAGGTCCGTCCGCTGACTGCGCAGACTCAGGATTCGAATCTGGAATCAAAACAGAGCTAAGGACTGCCAAGCCGTCTGTCCCGCCTCGAACAGCTTCCACCGCACGCTCTGGATGAGGCATCATTCCCATCACGTTGCCGTGGCGGCTGATGATTCCAGCTATGGAATTCAGGGAGCCGTTAAAGCCGATCGGATCGTCGGTATCTCCCAAATGATTGCAGTACCTGAAAGCAATGTGATCGTCTTGCTCAAGCTCGCGCAAGGTCCGCGGATCGGCAAAGAATGCTCCGTAGTAGCAAGATATCGGCATGCGCAGAACTTTCTCTTCGGCCAAATGCTTCGTAAACGGGCACAAATTGCTGGCGACTTTGATGTACGCCTGCTCATTCATAAAGCTGGTCGAGTAATTTATAATCAGCGCGCCGGGCAGCAAGTCCAGTTCACAAAGAATCTGGAAACCATTACCAACACCTAAAATCGGTCCACCGTCGCGGGCGAACTTTTTGATCGCGCCTGAGACGCGGCAGGTTTTCGCTAGGCCGCCTGGCCGCAGGTAATCGCCAAAGGAGTAGCCGCCTGGGATGATGACCGCGTCAGGTTTGCCGAGCCGCTCCGCTTCCGGCGCGACCGTATACGCTTCCACATCACCAATTACAGAAGAATACGCATAGACAACGTCTTCAGCGCCAGATGCTCCAGGAAATTTCGGAACCGCTATTCGATACACTTCGCTATTCTACCGACAGAATTTCGTAATCTTCGATACTGGCGTTAACCAATACCTGCTTACACATGTTCTTGATGCGGTTTATCGCGCCGTCGCGATCTGAACCTTCAAACTCGAGTTCGACCAGCTTTCCGACTCTAGCTTCCAGCACGTCAGTAAATCCCAAATGCGCAACTCGCTCCTGCAGCACACGACCTGCAGAATCAGGCACATCCTCTTTAAGCCGAATCAAGATTTTTGCTCTCATTTGGCAGCCCCTTTTCCAAAGACTCTGTCAAAAATCATATCAACATGTGCGGTATGACGGTCAAGCGACAATACGGAATCGATCACCTTGCTGTCCA
>JAGRAN010000077.1 GCA_020434585.1 Bdellovibrionales bacterium | reverse complement strand
TCCCCCTCCAAGCAGAGGGGGATTGTTTCAGGGTGCGAGAAGCGAGTCAACTATTGAGTAATGCCGACCTTTTTAAGAATAACGTTGTGAGCTTTTAGCCTAATGGCGTTAATCTTAATGAAGCCCTCTGCGTCCTTCTGGTTATAACCGCCTTCGATGTCCATCGACGATAGTTCTGGATCATAGAGGGAGCTCTCGGACTCACGGCCAATAACGGTTACATTGCCTTTATAGAGTTGGAGGTAAACGACACCGTTAACTGCTTCCTGGCTCTTGTTAAACGCAGCTACGAGAAAATCCATTTCCGGCGAGAACCAGTAGCCGTTGTAAATTAGCTCTGCAAAACGCGGCATGAGGCTTTCCTTTAAGCGGAAAACTTCCTTATCCATCGCGATCGTTTCTAGATCTTGGTGCGCCTTCCAGAGGACTGTTCCACCCGGAGTTTCATAAACGCCACGCGACTTGATGCCAACGTAGCGGTTCTCAACGATGTCGATTCGACCAACGCCGTTCTCACCGGCAACTTCGTTGAGGTACATGAAAAGCTCAAGCGGCTTTTCAACAGTTTTGCCACTGTCCTGGTTAACGACCTTTGTTGGTAGACCGTCCTTAAAGTGAATCGCGAGATTAGTTCCTTTGTCCGGAGCATCCTGAGGGCTCTTGGTCATCTTAAACATATCCTGCGGAGGAGACATTTTCGGATCTTCGAGAATTCCAGCTTCGTAGCTGATATGCATTAAGTTGGCGTCCATGCTGTAAGGCGCTTTCTTAGTGGCTTCGACGGGAATTCCATGCTTTTCAGCGTAGTTCAGCAGGTCAGTTCTACCTTTAAACTGCGCCAAAAACTCAGGGTCCTTCCAAGGTGCTATTACCTTAACTGTGGGCATTAGCGCGTAGCAGGAAAGTTCAAAACGCACTTGGTCATTACCCTTGCCGGTCGCGCCGTGGGCGACTGCGTTTGCGCCTTCTTTTTTCGCGATTTCAACCTGACGTTTCGCGATAATCGGACGCGCGATTGAGGTTCCCAGCAGGTAGCGTCCTTCATACATCGCCGACCCTTTGAGCGCAGTAAAGATGTAGTCAGTAACAAATTCTTCCTTGAGGTCCTCGACGAAGACCTTAGAGCAGCCGACTGCCAGAGCCTTATCTTTGATTTCTTCGAAATCTTCCTGCTGTCCAACGTCCGCTACATACGCAATGACTTCGTAGCCTTTTTCAATCAGCCACTTTGCGATGACCGAAGTATCGAGACCGCCGCTGTATGCTAAAACTACTTTTTCCATTTTCCTTCTGTTCCTCATCAAGGCTGCATTTTGAAAATCTTTAACTGAAGACCGCCGCTGCGCTTCATCGGCTTGACTATTTACCCGATTTTGCATAACTATGCAAATATTCCGCAGCCAAATTGAATAAATATGTAGAAACAGAGCGATGGAAGAGAAGCAAAAAAGACAAGAAGCGCTGGTTAACCTACTGGAACAAAACAATTTTTTCAGTCAGGCCGACATCGTTGAAGCTATGCAGCGCCAGGGCTTCGCCGTAACCCAGCCCAGCATCAGCCGGGACTTCAAAGAACTGGGAGTAGTAAAGCTCTCTGGAAAATACATCCCAGCAGGCAGCTTTACAAGCGCGGAGAGCAGCGGCGCGGCGATCATGATTCACTCGGTCGCTCCAGCCGGACCACACATGCTTGTTGTCAGAACTAAGGTCGGAGCTGCTGCTGTTGTAGCCGCCGCGATTGATGACATGGACCTTGACGGCATCGTTGGAACCGTTGCGGGAGACGACACTATATTCATTGCGACAGGCAGTAAGTCTGCTCAAGCACAAATTGCCAACCACCTAAAACACGCAGCCCTTCCCGGCGCAGAGTTTCCATCATGAAAAGAGTAATTGCCAATAAAATTGCGTCCAGCACCAAGAACGTTCCGCTTAAACGCGATTTGCGCGTTCAAGATGAAATAACCGCAGAAGAAGGCTACGTCGTTGCCGCTAAAGTCCTTCACAATAAAGCTGTGTATGACAAGCTTGAGGACCGCAGCGGTCGATTCGTCACCCTACACGAAGGCGATATCATTGTCGGTGTTCTCCGAAAGCGTAACGCTCTTCATGGCTACGCCGGAGTTGTGCCGCAAAGCGTTGCGGTCGGAGATACGCTCCAGGTACTGAATACCGGCGGGGTAATCGGCAAATGCACGTCGAATAACCCCGACTTCGGCAAGCCGTTTGACGTAGAAATTCTGGGATCTGTTTTGGTGTTTCCCGAGTTCGGCAGCCGTTCCGGAATTCCAGCGCACGTTTCGCAAGGAGCTCTCCCCGCTGCTAAGAATTTCTCTGAATACAAACCTGTCCCAATTGTTTACATCGCGGGTACATGCATGAACAGCGGAAAAACCCGCGTCGCCTGCGAGCTCGTTCGCGCAATAGCCAAGACCGGCAAGAAGGTCGGCGGCTGCAAGCTGACTGGGGTTTCCCTGCAGCGCGACCTGCTAGAAATGCAGGATTTCGGTGCAGCACCCGCCGCATCCTTCGTCGACGCAGGCATTGTCACCACTAGCGGTGAATGCGCGGTACAGACTACTAAAAACATTTTCGCTCACCTGATTGAAAACGGCGCAGAGATTATCGTAGCGGAACTGGGCGACGGTATCATGGGAACCTACGGCGTACAGGAAATTCTCAGCAGCAGCGACTTAATGGCCCGCAAAGCTGCTTTGATACTCTGCGCTGCAGACCCCGTGGGAACATGGGGCGGCAAGAAATTTCTCGAAGAGAAATTTGATTTGCAAGTCGATGTTGTCAGCGGACCGGTAACAGACAACAGCGCGGGCACTGACTTTGTCGCAAAAAACCTTGGCATTGAAGCAATTAATGCCCGACTGGACCCCGAGAAACTCGGAAATTTCATCGTTAACTTTGTAGAAAAGTAGATATGGCAATTGGTGTAGGAATTTTAGGCGGAACCGGATACGGCGCAGGAGAACTGCTTAGACTTTGCGCTTTGCATCCAAACATAGATGTCGTCAGCGTTACGTCACGCGAAGCCGGCAAGATCTGCGACGCTCACCCTCACTTAAACGGCTTCTACAGTGACTTATTCGACACAGAAGTTAATGTTGGCGCGTTGAGCTCTTACGATCAAGCCGTGATTTTTTCGGCTCTCCCGCACGGAGTCAGCGGTCAGACCATCATCAATCTGCTTGAGGAAACGGACAGCGACACATTCAAAGTTATCGACTTGTCTGGTGATTGGCGTCTTAAGTCCCTTGAGCTCCATAGCGAGTTCTACCCAAAGTCTCCGATCGCTGCTGAGCTTAGAAAAAAATTCCAGTATGGCCTGACCGAGCTTTATCGCGATGAAATCTCAAGCTGCTCGCTCCTAGCAAATCCCGGTTGTCTAGCTACGGCGAGTGCGCTGGCGGCAGCGCCTATCGGCAGTCTTGATCCAATTGGACAAATCGCAGTCGATGCAAAGACTGGCTCAACCGGCTCAGGCAAGGAGCCTAAGTCAACGACTCATCACCCAACTCGTCACGGTAACTTCCGCGGCTATAAACCCCTTGCCCACCAGCATGAACCCGAGTTTAAGCAAGCTATCGCTCCTTCCTACACCAACCAACTTCCGCCAATGTCCTTCCTGGCCCAGAGCCTGCCCATTGCGCGCGGTATTTTTGTTTCGGTGCACGCTCAGCTAGAAAATGAGATCACTAGCCAGGCGTTAATCGAACATTTGGAGAAATTTTATTCCACTTCGCCATTTATACGCGTTTTGCATGAACTTCCTGAAATTGGTCCAGTAGTCGGTACAAATTTTTGCGATATTTCAGGTGCGGCCCGCGGCAACCAAATAATTATTTGCGCAGCCATCGACAACTTGGGAAAAGGCATGGCCTCTGCCGCCATACAAAACATGAATCTTATGTTTGGACTTGAAGAAACAACCGGATTGATGCAGCCGGCTCTCGGACCTTGTTGAGGCGCACCAGCTATGAAAACACATCTGGCTAAGACATACGCGGCTTATCCATTTACCCTCGCCTCGGGAGAAGGACCCTTCGTCCAAGACGACTCCGGTAAATTGTATTTAGACTTATATGGTGGGCACGCCGTATCAATCCTGGGCCATCAGCCAACTGCTGTAATCGACGCAATCAACAAACAGGCTAACACGCTATTTTTCTACTCCAACGTTGCACCACTTGAAGTACGAGAAAGAGCAGCCGACAAATTAATTGCGTTTGCCGGTGGAGAATTCGAAAGCGTCTTCTTCTGCAATTCCGGAGCAGAAGCGAATGAGGCAGCGCTAAAGCTAGCCATGCAGCTCACCGGGCGTTTCGAGATTGCCGCGCTAAAAGGAGCATTTCACGGACGAACTGGCATTGCCTCCGCAGCAACTGATAACGCCGCCTGGCACGAACAGCTTGGACCATGGTTTGGCCCTGTTACGCGCATTACGCCAAACGTCGTTAGTGAATTGAGTACCCTCTCCGACAAGACGGCTGCGGTAATCGTTGAGCCAATACAGAGCATGGCTGGAATGGTTGAACTAAACCCAAAGTATTTGCAGGCGCTGAGGGAAACCTGTGACAAGCACGGGATTATCCTTATTTTTGATGAAGTTCAGACCGGTGTCGGACGCTGCGGAGTTCCCTACCTTGGAAGCGAGCTAGTTCAATCCGATATGTCTACTTCAGCAAAAAGTCTGGCCTCTGGCTTCCCTGTCGGAGCCGTCCTGATGCGGGACACTATCGCGAGTCAGATCACCCTAGGACAGCTCGGTTCGACCTTCGGCGGCAATCCGCTTGCAATGGCCGCCCTTGAAGCAACGCTAGACACGATTTCTTCCGAAGGACTTGTCGCGCATGGTTACCAGCTTGCAGAATTTGCAAAACAGCGCATCGCGGCGATTGACGGCGTCGTGGAGGTTAGAGGACGAGGCTGCCTACTCGGCATTAAATTTGAGGCGGATGCGAAACCAATCGTGGCCGAACTCCGCGCCAGAGGCATTCTCATCGGAACAAGCGATGACCCGAAAGTCGCACGAATTTTGGCTCCGCTAATTGTCGAGCAGGAACACTTCGAACAGCTCGCGGTCGCCCTAGAGGAGATCTTGTAGAACTTCGTGAAAAGCTTATGAAAACACGGCATTTCCTCAGAGACGACGACATTTCCCCTGCCGAGCAGCGCTTGGTTCTCGCTGCCGCCGCACAGCTCTCCGTAAAACCCACCGCGGTTAAACGGGCGCTTAGCGGCAGCTCGATTGGCCTATTTTTCGAAAAGCCTTCGCTGCGCACGCGCGTCTCTGCAGAAACCGCTTCGGTAAATTTGGGAGCTCACCCGCTGCAACTTCGAGCAGACGACCTTCAGCTTCACCGCGGCGAAACCGCGGGAGACAGTGCAAGAGTGCTCTGCGGTTACCTAAGCCTGTTGATGGCGAGGGTGAACCGCCACAGCCTGTTGGAAGAATTTGCTGAACCAAATACTCTTTCAGTCGTGAATGGACTGTCTGAGCGTTTTCATCCGCTACAGGCTCTAGCTGACTTGCTGACGATGCATCAAGAATGGAACGGTGACATCAAAGGTCGCAAGCTGGTTTATCTTGGAGACGGCAACAACGTCTGCCACTCGCTGATGCTCGCTGGTGCTATGGCTGGCCTGCACGTCGTCGCGGCATGCCCTCATTCTTACTCACCCGACGAAGCTGTCCTGACTAGAGCTCAGGAACTCGCGTCCGCCTCAGGTGGAAGCGTGACAGTTGAGGCGGATCCGCAGACCGCAGCTGAAAATGCCGACGCCCTTTATGCAGATGTTTGGACTTCGATGGGAGATGAAGGGCAAGAGGCCGAGCGCTGTGCTGTGTTCGCACCCTACCAGCTAAACCAAAAGCTGATGAAACTTGCTAAGCCAGGGGCAATTGCGCTTCACTGTCTCCCAGCTCACCGCGACGAAGAAATCAGCACTGAGGTATTTGAGGGCAAACAGTCTCGAGTTTTTCCGCAAGCCCATAACCGACTTCCAGCCACAGCAGCTTTGTTTCTGTTTATGCTGTCTCCGGAAGTATGTGAGGCTCTCGCGTCACTAACAGGAGGAACAAAAAAATGAAAATTGATCGGCAGGCAGCACTAAAAAAGCTGATCGATGACGGCAAAGTTGACTCGATGCAATCTGCAGTCTCCTTACTCAACCAGAACGGATACAACGTCACGGAGCTCGTTGTTCACTGCGACCTTGAGGATTTGGGAGCGGTTTTAATTCGTGACGGCGCCAACGTGCGCTATGCAACTGTCGTCGATGGTTCACGTGAAGGTGCTTCGTTTCTTCAGGTAATGCGAGATTATGTCACGAGCCGACGAGCCTCGGGCAATATGATCGTGCTCAAGACTCCCCCAGGTCACGCCAACGTTGTCGCTGCAGCGCTTGATCGCGGCGTTATTGAGGGTGTGCTTGGCATTGTCGCAGGTGACGACACTGTGTTTATTTGCGTAGATGAAGGACTGGGCGCCGAAACAGTCCTAAAAGTGATTGAGAAGCTAGAGAGCGATTACAGCCGATGATGACTTCAGTAAACAGCGTGCTCGACATTGGACTGCTAAAAACTGCGGTGCCGTATATTCGTGCTTACAAAGGAAAGGTATTTGTAGTTAAGCTGGGCGGAGAAATTTGCTCGAACGAAACTGCGCTCGACAATATTATCGAACAGCTTTCTTTGCTCTATCAAGTTGGAATTAAGATTGTTTTAGTTCACGGCAGCGGACCACAGGCGACGGAACTCGCAGAGCGTCTGGGCATTGAATCGCCAAAGATTAACGGCCGACGCATTACCTCGGCAGCAATGCTTGAAGTCGCGAAAATGACCTTCAATGGCACCGTTAACACTAATTTAGTCGCCGCTTTTCGCAAACATCACACTCCCGCTGCGGGTTTAAGCGGTGTTGACGGTAATTTGATAACCGCCGTAAAACGTCCACTTACTCAGTTGGTCGATCAAGCTACGGGCGAAACTAAGAATGTAGATTTCGGCTTTGTCGGTGACATCGTCGAAATTAACACCGAAGTGCTGAGCCAGCTCCTGGCCGGAGATTACATCCCTGTGGTTTGTTCGCTTGCAGCTGACGTTGACGGACAGGTGCTTAACATAAACGCAGATACCGTTGCATCCGCTCTAGCTAGGGCAATCAAAGCAGAAAAATACGTTTTGCTTTCGAACGTGGACGGCGTAATGAGCGATGTTAAGAATCCCGATTCTCTCTGCTCACAGCTGACCATCGCCGAGATTGGACAGCTCGTGCGTGACGGTTCAATCGGAGGCGGGATGATGCCGAAAGTTCAGGCGTGCATCGATGCGCTCGAAGGAGGAATTGCCAGAGCCCACATTGTCAACGGCTTGACTCCCGATTCGCTGCTAAAAGAAATTTTCACGAACGAAGGCTGCGGCACCCTGCTGCTCACAGACAGCTAAAGCAAAATATTCCGGAAAGGTATTTATATCTAGCGGAGACAGCCGGCAGTATGACCCTTTGGTGATTAACCTTAGGGAACAAACCGCTGACTGCCTCCGCCGTCTCTGGAAAGAGATGTGCGAATCCTCTTCACACAACTCTTTCACGGCGGTACCACGACGTGTTTGCCCATGACTGCTACCCCGCGACCTGGAGGACGCAGAGCGCGCACGTCAGCGAGCCGTCGATCTTGCGCACTTCGTCCCAGTTGAGGATCGACATCGGCACGTTGTCGTAGCCGTTGTCCATCAGCACCCGAACGACCCCGTCGTAGCCCGACTGGACGTTGAGCGGGGCGTCCTGGATCGGAAGCCGCAGCACGTTCGATCCCCACTCCTCACCTCGCGGAGCCCACAGCACCTTGATGCCGTGAGCCTCGAACGGAGATGTGTCGAGGAGCTGGTTCTGACCGGCGATGACGTGGAGCACACCGTCCGAGTTCGGACCGGCGAAGCCGCAGCAGGTCGACAGATGCAGAGCACCGCCGCTGGCCGAGCAGGCGTTGAAGTCCACCTCCTCGAAGCGGTTGCCGTTGGCTTCGACCGCGACGCGCAGTGCATCTCGGCCGGCCTGGTTGGTGCGTCCCTTCGACTTGCACGGACGTCCGACGAAGTAGACCCAGCAGTGATGCTCGTTGGACCACGCGATGATGACGTCGCCGCCCTCATGCATGGCACCTTCGGGCATGCGCAGGATCTCGTCCTCGCGGAAGAATCGGCGCAGTGTGCCGAGACGCGCCTCCGCTTCACCGGACCGACTCGCGACGCCCATGCGATTGAGCATGACGCGCGGGCGACCGGTGCCGTTGGGCGTGTAGATCGGAGTCCAAGGATCCTGTGCGAACACAGCGTCCCCGGCTCCCTCGTGCATCACGAGCTCTACTCCGCTGAGCGAAGTGTAGAGCCCGACGAATTGGGAACGCACTCGCTCCGGACAGACGCTTCCGTCCGGATTGAAGCAGCGCTCCCAGGTTTGATCTCCGCGCGTCGTAGGTCCGACGGCGAGGATCCGCAGATCAGTCTTGCGTTGCATGTATTACCTCCTGCTCCCCGTAACGGGAGTCTTGGTTGGGGTCAGAGATTCCCGGTCCTACGGTGGAGCTACGGGGGTGTGAAACGCAGTGAGTTGCGATTCACATCCCCGCAGCGCCGGAGCTCTGGAGGCAATGTTGAGACAGTATAAAAACAAAACCTTGGCGATATTTTGCCGGCTGTCTCTCGAGCTCACCTAAGTCAGCTTGAGAGACGCTGTCTGCTTCTACCAATACGAAAAGTGAAAAGAGCCGTGTTCCCCGCGTTATGAGCCGTCAGGAAGGCATAACGATAAAAAAAATCCGAAAATCCACTGGATTGCGAATCGGCTAACAGCTTAAATTTATTGGGAATAAGTCAGCGCCGCCGCCCAAAGGCGTGCTAATCCTGTATATATTCACATATATCTAAAGTAGTATGAATAAAAATGCAAGCCTAACGGCGGCAGTTGTCACACAGCAGGTCGACTCGCAGTCGGCCCTCCCGGGTCATTTGAGTGTCCTGCTCCAATACGTAGATTGCCTCCGCATTGCGCCTGAGGGTGCTTGGACCGGACATTTTTACCCGAACTCCACCGGGCAGGATCAAGTAGACCTGAATATTGTCAGCTTTAACTGAACCAACGTTGCGTACCTCTGCGTGAGCCGATTTAAGTTTGAGTCCGTTGCTGCTGTTGATGAAAACCCCCTCGGGGCGACGCGCACGAAGGCGGGTCAACTGCGACGATTCGGAACGGGAATCGTCCTGCGCATCATCGATTTGGGAGGCCTCGGGTTCAGCCGCTGAAGAAGGAGCAGCCTCCTTAACTTCAAAATAACCCAAGTCGGCCACAGAACCGTCGACCTTAACCAAGTCCTGCGCGCGCTTGCCTGTCATGCTCATTAGGTCTTTGTTTGCCCCTGAACGAACTAGTTCTGACACAAGTGCAGCGTCGTCGTTTAGCACGGCAAACATTAAAGCAGTGTAGCCGTTCTTATCTTTCGCATCGATCTGCGATCCATGGCGCAATAAAACGCGAGCCAAGACTGAGTCGCCTTCGCTTGCAGCAAAAATTAGCGGTGTCGAACCAAGCTCATCCTGGACATTCACATTGGCTCCTCTGTCGGCAAACAGTTCAACCATTGCAACGTCACGTGCCCTTGCAGCGATTAGCAAGGGGGTGAGGCCTTCTTTGGTTTTGGTATCAACCAATGCTTTATTTTCAAGAAGAACTTGTGCTGCTCCAAGTTGACCCGAAGCTGCTGCGTAATGCAGCGCAGTCTTGCCCTGCCCGTCCACGTAATTCACGTCGACGCCTTTGCCGATCAGCGTAACTAACTCGCTAAGTTTTCCGCTCTTCGCAGCTTGCGACAGCTCTGAAAGTTCGACCTTTTTTTGCTGCTTGGTGCGTTCGGCTTCTCGTTCAGCATGCCGCCGTTCAGCCTTGGCTGAATCAAGGTCTGTAATAAACTTTGATTTCGAATTGCTGTTCTCTGCCCTTAATTGAACTGGGACAAGGAGAGCTGTCACGAGGAACGAGCTAATCAACACAATTCGCAAATTCATAAACCACCTTCGCTAGTTCAAAATTGTCACAAAGCCGTCGGTATCAAGTGAAGCACGATCGCCTGTATCAAACCAACCATTATTGACAGGATTCAAGCCATTTTCTTCGCCTACGTATCCAAGCATAACATTCGGCCCCTTGACCAGCAGCAAGCCCTCTTCGCCAACCGGAACCGGCTCGAGTTCTACCTCGGTTACGACTTTAACTGCTACTCCGGGCAGAGGATGTCCGGCGCTGCCAAGCTTGCGGCCGACCTGCCTCCCCTTGCCATAGTCGTAGTCCGGAACATTAATCAGCGCCATCGGAGCCAGCTCAGCGGCACCGTATCCCTCAAAGAGCTGCACATCAAATTTACACTGGAACTCAATCGCTGCTGCCTCAGAAACTGAAGCCCCGCCAACAAAGACCTGCCGCACCGAGGCGAGCTTTTCCGGTGCAACCTGCTCGGTGAAGGCCTCAAGCGAATCAGCGGGCAAAAGAAGTAAAGTCACAGAGTGTTCGAAAATCATTTCAGCAAAATCAGCTGCGCTTGTTTCGCTCCTCCCATAAACTACCTGCATGCCGGCAAGCAGCGGCAGCCAGACACCTAAGGTAACCGCGAAGGCATTCGGCGGTGGAACGGCGATTCCTAACACGTCGCGACTGCTAAGCTGAAGCACATCAAAAACGCTTTCGATGTTTGCGCAAATGTTGCCATGCGACAATCGCACAGCTTTGCGCCGACCTGTACGACCGCGGGTAAACACAACTGTTGCTTCCCTGTCCCGGTCAACTTCTCCTCCGCGACCAAGAAATGGTGTACACAGCCGCAACAAGGTAAACAGCGAATTAGTTCGAAGCTTCGGTGGAAGCTGGATCACCTTTACGTTCGAATCACTAAACTTGGCAGCTGTCGCCTCATCCATGACTATCGCCGACGAAACCTCGGCTGCCTGCATCAGCTGGAGCGTAAGCCCAGCCTCGTCAGCTTGATCAAGATTGACCGATACGCGGTTGCTAAGTGCAAGTGCAATGTTAGCGGCGAGAGTCTGAACTGATGGACAACCGACTACTGCAACTCGTTCTGAGGTTCCCAACTCCCGCTCGATCTGCGCAAGCAACACTCGAGCCGCCGAGTAAAGCTCAAGAAAGGACGCCCGGCCTCCGATGCTGTCTACAACGCAAACCTTGCTGAGACCCCGTCTAGCACTGCGCTTCACTCCATCTTTGATATTTTGAAATTCGGTGCGTCGATAACTAAAAGCGTCCGCTCCAAGCTCCTGAACTGCCTGTCTAACTTGCTCTGCAGAAGATGGGCCTGGCATAGCTCGGCCAAACGCGACAGTTACGGGATACGGAACTTCTTTGGGGCGTTTCCATAAAAATCGGCCCTGAGCAAAACTAAAAATGCTGCCCCACACCTGGTCTAAATAGGCGGGAATAATTGGCGCATCGACATCTTTCATAATGGTTTCAAGACCGCTGCGAAATGGCAGCAGGTGGCCCGTGCGGGTAATGCCGCCTTCGGCGAAAATCCCGACTAATTCTCCCTGCTCCACTCGGCGCCGCGCTTCAGCCAAGGCCTCAGCAACTTTTTCATGACCATCGGATCCGGAGATCGGAATCGCCTGCATCGCACGAGCAAAGGGATGAAACAGCGGAGCCTCGTACAGCGGGCGAAACATCAAGAAGCGAATTGGCCGCCTGACTGCTCCCAACAAAAGGGCAGGATCAACGAAGGATACGTGGTTGCAGACAATCAACGCCCCACCCTGAGCGGGGATATTTTCTGCTCCGACAACCCGCATGCGGTAAACGCTGTGCATTAACAGCCAATTTAAACCGCGCACGAACTTTTCAGGAATAAACTTAAAGCAAAGCAGAACGAGGAGCACACCGCCCAGCAGCAGCCCAAGCAGTATTTCGGCAAAGCTTGCTTCAGGCAATGATCCGGCTCATTGAGTTTTACTTGCGCGATGCTAGATAGCGAACTAAATCGATTTTGCTAATAATCCCGGAAACGGTACTGCCATCAAACACTACCGCAACGTTGTTTTGTTCGAATATCCGCTCCAGCTTCGCAACGCTATCGCTTACGGCTACAATCCCCTGAAGCTCTGCGGCAACACTGCTGACAGGATCCTGAGGTTTGCACTGCCCTTCCAGCAGACTACGCAGCAAATCTGACTCATGCACCATGTGCTTGACGCCTTTCTCGCCATTGCGCACAGGCATCTGGGATATGCCAAGCGTATTCATCCGCTGAGCAACTGACGCAATTGATTCGTCAATTCCGGCGAACTCTACGGCGTTGCCTTTGAACTGCAGCACGTCGCGGATAAAGCCCAGGCGGTCATCGCCGTTAACGTAGCCGTTATCTTTCATCCATACGTCATTGTACAGCTTGCCAATGTAGCGATCGCCGTTGTCGCAAAGAATTACGACCACGATTTTTCCGGGCCCGAGGCGTTTTGCCACTTCGAGCGCGCCGTAGACAGCGGTTCCGGTGGAGCCTCCGCAAAAAATCCCTTCTTCTCGAGTCAGTCGGCGAGCGGTGACAAAAGAATCGCGATCGCTAACCTCCATTACCTCGTCGATAACATTGAAATCGAGAGTGCCGACCATAAAGTCGTGGCCAATGCCTTCGACCTTGTAAACTTTAGGTTCGCGGATGTCGCGCTTGTTGAAAGCATCAAAATACATGCTGCCAACCGGATCGGGACAAACAACTTGCACTGTGCGCCCAGCTTCCGCAGCTTTCTCGCGCAAATACTTGGCGGCTCCTGAAATGGTTCCCCCGGTGCCGATACCACCGACGAGCGCGTCAATTTTGCCGTCAGTGTCGGCCCAGATCTCGGGCCCAGTTGTCAGGTAATGGGCTTCGGGATTGTGCATATTGAAATATTGGTCGGTATAAAAGGAGTTCGGCGTCTCTTTGGCAATTTTCTTGGCGATACTGACATAGCTTTCCGGGGCGTCGTGATCGACGTTGGTCGGACAAACAATTACTTCCGCGCCATACGCCTTAAGCATATCGATTTTTTCCTGGCTCATCTTATCCGGGATCGTAATCGTAATACGATATCCCCGCACCGCGCAGGCCATCGCTAAGCCGAGTCCAGTATTGCCGGAAGTACTCTCGACGATCATGCATCCCGGCTTAATTAGGCCTTCCTTTTCAGCGCAGTTGATCATGTGAACCGCCATGCGGTCTTTAACTGAGCCTGCCGGATTCAAATTCTCCATTTTGGCGTAAACTGTCGCCATACTGGAATCTGTCATCCGGTTTAGCCTCACGAGCGGAGTCTTCCCGATTAGATCAAGCACTGAATCGTAAACTTTCATTCGACCTTATGTGTTTTACTGGAATGTTCGGAGGAATCAGCTGAGTCGCAGCTGAAGAAACCCAAACGCTATTTTACCGGCAATTTACAATTAATTATAGGGGACGTTCAACCCGAGGATGTAAATGAAATACCCACAACTCGTAATAAAAATCATCGCCCCATTCTACGTAGAAGACCTCATCGTATTCCATTTCAATCACGATTTTTCCGTTGAAGCGCGCGATAATTAAATCATCTTCGTCGTCAATCGGCAGATCGAGTTCTTTAATCTTCTTAAGCAGGAATCGCCGTATCTTCGCATCTGAGTGCATCGTGGCGACTTTGGCTTGGGCTTCCATGAAGCCTTCAATTTCCTGAAACGCGTAAAAGATAGGGATTAGCTGAAAGGAAGTGTACAGCCCGGCAACTAGCAGCAGGATAAACAGGAGAACGCCGAGACGAGACATCCCGCGCTGCCGATGAATTCTACCCCCAGAGAACTTGCCAAACCGCATTAGACCGAATTTCCCTCCTATCTCTAATTATAATACGCGAAATTGGATCTTTGAAGACGAAATTAGCTAGCAATTGAGGCTATTTGCGTCTTATGCCTGCAAAATGCCCTTATCTGCAATGATTTCCTCTTAGAATCGATGTATTAGTTTGCTAGCTTATCGGAAGCGGGCCGGGGCGACTATGACTAAATTTAGAGTAAGACCGATGACATTTCTTTTACCGGGGCTGTTCCTGCTGCTCCTCGGCGCGGGCAATATTGTCGTCGGCAATTACAAGGCCGAGCAGTATAAGCAGGTGGTCGCGAATTTGGGCAGCCCGGAACTGCCTCCAGTGCTCCAGAAAGCTTCGCCGCTGCGCAGGATCCGAATTGCGAAGCTTACGGAATCTCGCACTTACCAGCGCAGAAAAACCGCGGTTGCACGCCTGGATTTCTACCTGCTTGTAACATTTGGGGGGCAGGTCTTTGCCTCGCTTAGTCTTCCGTTCCTGCTGGTTGGACTGGCAATTCGAATTCTCGGGGACCGCGAGCCTCTGCCCGCGTAACCAATGTTAGTATAAGCATACAGATGCAAAGAATAAGTCCAGCCGTGCATTTTGCTGACTGAGGTGACAGCTCTAATTGCGGCCCGGCAAATACTGCAAACCTCTTCATCAAATTAAGCACGCACTCTACGCAGAAAAATGCGCAGCCGCCGATCACGCATACAATACTACTAAGAAACACTGGCGCTGCCGTCAGCTCAAGCAATGCAAAAATAAGCAGTAGAGGTCCACAAACGGCAATTACTGGAATGCAAAGCGGTGTGAGAAACAGTGCGTTCGCAGGCGCTCCCCAAACGCTGATCTTCGAAAACCAGTATAGTAGCACCGGGGCTGTAAACAACCATGCCCCGCAGCAGCAAAGGAGATTTGAAGTAAGCCAGCGCAAGACGACGCCGTTAAAATGCAAACGTGCAGCGATCTTTAGCGCAGCCAATATGCCGAGCAAAGCGCTGAAGGTAAGCTGGACTCCAAGAGATAATGGAGCTCCCGGCCAGAACATACACACCACTATTAAGGCTACGGCAATGGTTCGCGATGACCAGGTACGTCGAGCGAATATTTGGGCGGTGCTTAGGTAATACGCGGCTGCGGCGGCTCTTACTGCAGTCGGCATCCAACCTACCAGCGCGACATACAGCGTAACACCAAGCATTCCCAACAGCGCAGACAGACTTTGAACTGAACTGAAAAGCATTAGCTGAGGAGAAATTCGCATCAGAGTTACCACGGCCAAAGAAAGCAGACCGTATACGACGCCAACGTGAAAACCCGAGACAACGAGTGCGTGCGACATGCCGAGGCTCGCAAACGATTCGGTTACCTCATCGTCCAGAACATCGCGCTCCCCGAAAAACATCGCCAGCGCTGTATCAAGCCCGGGCCTTCTGCCAAACGCTTCGTAGTACCTCGTGAGCAATTTGCTCCAGCGGGTTCTGGCGGACTTCGTTTGAGTTGGATAATTTGTCTGCTTAACATAGGCGAAGCCGCAGTTGCCAAAGCGATTAAAGCTATCAAGCGCACCGCCACTGCGCATGCTTACTTCTGCGTTAATGGCATCGCCTTGCTTAAGCCATGCGCCGTGCTCCCAGGGGTTGGCCGATCCCCTCGTCTGCACTAAAGCTGCAACTTCTTCGTCGATAACTGCGTTAACTTGAAAATTCAAGCTGCCCTTAGAGAAGCGCGGCCTGCTGCTTACAATTCCCTTCAGATTGAGGCTGACATATTTGCTGCGACTGCGCTTATCACGTTTGGTTTGCTGAAGATGGGATTCGAGTGCAATGCACTGTGTGCGAAGCTCATGCTTCTCAATCAGCCCGTAGAAGGACGAGCTAAGCAGTGCCAAAGCAGCCAAATACCACAGAAGTTTGCTGCTTATCGTTGTTCTTGCGGGGGCGTAAGTCCTGCCGCTATACTGCCAAAAGTCTGTGTCATTATTCTTTTGGGATTGGGTCTCTGCAATATGCGTTATCTTTGCCTCCTGCTTTTTCTAATGCTTGCCGCATGCAGTAAAACGCTAAGCGATCAGGAATATGAAGCTGCTTCACAGAGATCTGCCAATTGGTTTGCGCAGAACTACGAACTCATTCACGACAAACAAGTGATGCAGTATTTTGACGAGCTGACATCTCGGCTCGATCGCTCAGCACAATATGAGCGAGCTTCCGATGGCGCGTCGCGGCACACTAATGGAAAGCCTTGGACAATCTTAGTTGCGAAAAGTAAATCACCGAATGCGTTTTCACTTGGTTCGCGAACGATTGTCGTAACCACGGGGCTGCTGACTATCTTGGACACCGAAGCCGAGCTGGCCGCAGTGATTGCTCACGAGATGGCGCATGAGCTGCTGGGACACACTCGGGAGCAATACCCGACTGATAACTCACCCCGCCCAAATATTGTATTCGAGCCGGAACACGAACTGGCTGCCGACGAACTCTCGATTCAAATAATTAACCACGCTGCGTACGACGCACGGGGCACACTAATGAGCCTCGCCCGTTTATATCGTCCGCACGGAGCAAATGTTGTTACGGCCGACCGAAAACTCGCCAACGAACGCCTGGGCCGAAGCTATCTCGAAGTATTTTCTCATACACGGCCGCTGACACCTGGGGTAATACGCTCTCGAGATTTTGCGCGCATGCAGGCACGGGTGTTCGCGATACTTCACAAGCCAGCTTAAACGCTTCGCTTACGGCTTTTCCTGATTAAGAGCGAGCAGAATACGCTCGGCGAGTTTTTGCGGAATGCCGCAGCGCTCGATTAAGTCCTGCGCAGACGACTCTCTAATCGCTTGGACACTGCCAAACTCCCGCAGCAGCGCGAGCCGTCGTTTCTCTCCAATCCCCGGTACTTTGTCCAATTCTGAGGTAAATGTGCGTCGATTGCGGCGCTCACGGTGAAATGTAATCGCAAATCGATGTGCTTCGTCTCGAATTCGCTCGACTAGATGCAACTCGGAGCTTCCCGGCTTTAGCACTATCGGCGTCTGAGCACCGGGAATAAAAACCCGCTCCGGCTTCGGCGCTGGCAGCAAAGCATCGCGATAGCCTGACTGAATGCCGCGCTTTTTAGCAAGCCCAACCATTGCTGGACGATCCAGACTAAGCTCACTGCGAATATCTAACGCTTGGTTGAGCTGACCGATTCCGCCGTCGATGATCATCAGGTCGGGAAGTTCATTCTCTTCAGCAGCTCGACTTAGGTAGCGCTTTACTATCTGACGCATTGCTTCAAAATCGTCAGGCTTGTCCAGCTCCGGCAGTCTAAAGCGGCGGTAATGTTCCTTGTCAGAAACTCCGTCTTTAAAAAATACAACTGAGGCAACGGTCTCGCCGCCCTGGAAGTGCGAAATGTCAACACAGGCAATTGTTCGAGGGACCTCGTCGAGTTGAAGTGCTTTATGCAGTGCACTGAGCGGCTTTTCCTTAGCTCCCGCCCCCAGAAAGCGAGCTTTAAAGTTTTGCTGCGCGTTCTCTCCTGCCAAACTTAAAAGCCGACGGCCGCTGCCGCGCTGAGGCACTTTAATAAAGGTCTTTTTACCACGCTGCTCGGATAGGACCTCTTCGCGTGCAGCCGCATCATCCAGCTCAAAGGGGACAAACACTTCGTCTGGTAAATCGCCTGTACCTGCGTAGTACTGGAGCATCACCGACCCGATTAACTCTTGGTCATCTTCTTCTACTTCCGAAAAGCCGTAGGTGCGCGACTCAAACAGCTTGCCGCGGCGCACAGCCAAAATCGATACTTCCGCCTGAGATCCATCACGCATTAAACCAAAGGCATCGCGCGAACCACCTTTAAATCGCACCACGTGCTCGTCATCGCCGACATTTTGCAGAACTTCAAGTCGATCACGAATCTCAGCTGCATCCTCGAATCTAAGTTCGCGACTAGCGCGTTCCATTTGCGCTTCTAGTTCTGCGGCGACTTGTTTGTCCCGGCCCTCAAGAATCTGCACCGCCTGATTGAGCCAGTCTTGATATTGGGCTGGATCGACATCCAGGCAGCAGGGACCGGCGCAGCGTTTGATCTGGTACTCGAGACACGGCCGCACCCGGTTGCGCAGCACTGCGTCACTGCAAGTTCTAAGCGGTATCGTGTTGCGGATAACGTCGAGCAGCGAACGCAACTCATACGAATACGCAAAAGGCCCAATATATTTCGCTCCGTCGTCGGCAATTTTCCGCACAAGCTCAACGCGCGGCCATTCGCCGTTGAAGTCGATTCGCACTACGAACGGAGCTTTGTCGTCTTTCAGCCGAACATTGTAGCGAGGCTTGTATTTTTTGATTAAATCCTGCTCGAGGATAATGGCCTGGCGCTCGTTTTCAGTAACCAGAGTATCAATCGATCTGATTCGCTCAAGTAGATATGGAATGCTGAGACGAGTATCGCTGCCGCTAAAATAGCTGCGGACTCTAGAGCGCAGGCTTTTAGCCTTGCCGACGTAGATAACTTTTCCACTGGAGTCCTTCATCAAATAGACTCCTGGCGCGGAAGGCAGCTGCTTCAGCCGTTCTTCACTCAAAACCTGTTTTGGCTTTTCTTTCATAATCGGCTCGCTCCGCTGTTAGCCGAGTCTGGCGAGCAGCGCTTGTTCGTCAATTATGGGAATCCCCTGCTTCTCGGCTTTAGCAAGCTTCGAGCCCGCCTTTTCACCGGCAACAACTAAGGTCGTAGATTTGCCGACACTGCCGCTGATTTTTCCGCCAGCTTGTTCAATGCGGCTCTTCGCCTCATCTCGCGTAAGCGAAGTCAATGAGCCGGTCAGAACTACAGTCTCCCCAGCAAAAGCTCCGGAAGTACTGCGCTTTTCTGCACGAGGCACAACTCCGCGGCGTAGGAGCTCGTTGATGACTGCTTGCTCTTCCGGGTCGTCAAAAAACGTTCGGATTGAAGCTGCTACTTTCGGTCCTACGTCTGGTATCTGCTCAAGTTCGTCTTGTCCCATTTCGCGCAGGGCATCTATGCTGCCTGCGTGTTCCGCCAGCAGCTGCGCAGTGCGCTCGCCGACGTGACGAATCCCCAGCGCAAACAGAAAGCGCGAAAGCAACACTTGCTTGCTGTTCTCAATCGCAGATACGATATTCGCAGCGGACTTTTCCCCCATGCGCTCCATTGAAGCGAGCTGCTCTTGCTCGAGCTCATAAATATCAGCGAAGCTGCTGACCTGACCCGAATCAACTAAGGCCTCAAGCAGCTTGGAGCCAAGTGAGTCGATATCCATCGCGCGCCTCGCGACGAAGTGTTTGAGTCGCTCGATCAGCTTGGCTGGGCAGTGCGAGTTTAAGCAGCGCAGGCCGACATCATCTTCACCTTCCTTCCCAACCTTCGACCCGCATACCGGGCATGTGTCAGGAAGATGAAATTTCTTTTCCTTACCGGTCCGCTTACCTTCAACTACGGCAACTACCGCCGGAATTACGTCACCTTGTCTGCGAATGACTACTGTATCGCCGATACGAATATCTTTGCGATCTATTTCGTCCTGATTGTGGAGTGTCGCCCGGCTCACGGTTACGCCGCCAACCTCTACAGGTTCAAGCTCGGCGACAGGAGTCAACACTCCAGTTCGACCAACTTGGACGCTGATATCGTTTAGCACTGTAAATGCCTCTTCGGGCGCGAACTTCAGCGCCACGGCCCAACGCGGCGTACGCGAGCGCGCACCAAGCAACTCCTGCAGATTAAACGCATCGACCTTGGCGACAATTCCGTCGATCTCGTAGCGAAGCGCGTGCCGTTTTTCTCCTAGCTCCCGAAAGTGCTGCAGGACCGCCTCGGCGTCAGCGGACGGAAGCAGCTCCGGATCGACTTGAAATCCGAGTTCGGCAAGCGCCGCGATGCAAGCCGCTTGCGTCTCGAACGGCAGCTCATCCGGGGAGGTCAAACCGTACGCCACAAACTCGAGTGGTCGCCTGGCAGTGACGGCGGGGTCGAGCTGTCGAAGCGAGCCGGCCGCGGCATTGCGCGGATTTGCAAAGGCCGGTTCGCCTGCCGCTAGTCGGCCGTCATTGAGCGCTTTGAAGCCCTCAAGCGACATATAGACTTCACCGCGCACTTCAATTCTTTCGGGAGTGTTCGAGCTTGAGCTAAGCTTTTTGGGGAGCCTCTCGGGAACATTATCGATCGTTCGAATGTTAGCGGTAATGTTCTCTCCGACTTCTCCGTCGCCTCTGGTAGAGGCAGTGTGCAGCATGCCGTTTTGGTAGACAATTTCAACAGCCAGGCCGTCAAACTTTTCCTCTACGACATAACTTAGCTCGCTGGCACGCTCTCCTAAGAGTTTGCGACAGCGTTCGTCGAACTGCAAAAACTCTTCTTCCGTAAAGGCGTTGGCCAGTGAGAGCATTGGCTCGCGATGGGCGACTGGTTGAAAAGTTTCGCTGGGTTTGGCGCCGACCTTTTTTGTCGGTGAGTCGGGGCGCGCAAGTTCGGGGTGTTCTCGCTCGAGTTCTTCTAATTCTCTAAATTGGCGATCGTATTGTGCGTCGGAGATCGTCGGGCTGTCTTCGACGTAATAACGCCGATTAGCCTCTTCTATGGATTTATAGAGCTCCTCGAGCCGCGTCGAAATCTGTTTGTGATTCTTGCTTTGCTTGGTCATCGCCTGCATCCGAATCTGCGGGTAATAAACCGCAGACGTCAAACGCGGAGCTCAATCGGGACAGAACAGCATCCCAGGAATACTGGCGCTCCACATACCTTCTCCCCGCATCTCCTAGGGTATTGCACAGCTCGGGGTTTGCAACAAGCTCGGACAGCACTGTTTCGAATTCCTCGCGACCGGCGAAGAACAGCCCACCCCCGCTGCGAACTACATGGTCTCGTGTGACTGCACAGTCTGCGTGCACAACGCAGGCCGTGCCGCGCAGCCAAGCCTCCATCATCACAATTGAAAAGGATTCGTTGACCGACGGCTGGCATAAAAACATCGCCTCGCGCATCAGCGCTTCCTTTGTTTCCTCGGAAACAAACCCTAAGTCCAACACGCGCGGTGGAAGTTCTGGTCGAAAATCAATCGAGCCCGAACCAATAATCGCAAGATAGACTCCTTCCGACTCTTCGCGCTGCGAAAAGCCTTCAAAGCCGTCGATGAGCAAGTCGAGATTTTTGCCCGTCTCTTTGCGCCCGGAATATAATATGAAACGCTTTCCACGTAGTTCGTCGGGCAGCTGACCTTGACTATCGCCGGGTCGGTCGAAGCCCATTCCAACAACTGTCGCTTTATCAGAAATGACCGCACGACCGTAAAGCTGTTCTGCCAATTCCTTCTCAGGTTCGGCATTAAAGAGTAGACCGCGCACTTGGGAAAACAAGAACGCGAATACTTCCTGAAACGCGTAGTGCTCATTGTGTAGGCAAGGAATGATTACGGAACGATCAGGATGAATCAAAGCGCCCCAGAAACTTGTGGCAAACAAATAAGGCGCAAATAAAATCAAATCGAACTCTTTTCCATGCTCGGCGATATGTTCGTAAAGCAAATTGGAATTCACTGAATTGGCCAACCAGTCCAGCTGCTGATCGATGGTTAGCGGCATACCGTCACGCATCGAGTGCTCAGCGCGAATAAAAATCTCGAGGTTACGCTTATCCACGGGAAAGCGTTTAACTCTGATGCCGCCGATCTCACAGCTGCCAGCTGGCAGTTCGTTCTCCCAAGTGCGGTGATCAATGGCACAGGTCGTCCAAACTTCGGCACGCTCGATTTCGCCGGCAGCGTCCTCGACCATCCGCTCAAGCACGGCCTTAGTCAGAGTTTCTGCTCCGCCACCCAGAGATTCGCCGTAACGTGGCAGCACGACGGCAATACGCTTCGGCCAAACCCTATTCACTACTGCCTCCCAAAGTGCATCCAGGAAAAATCCCTGACCGCACGTTCAGCCAAATTTGACTCACCTAGCTCGGCTAAGAGTTCATCGCTGAATTCTCGGCGATGCTCACCGTACTGCGTGCGGCGGCGAGCCAAGTCTCGATGCAGCCGCTGTCGATCTGAAGCAAACAAGACTCGCAGATCTTCGCACACAGCCCCAGGATCGCAAACGATCTCAGTAAAGCTGCGAGCATTATCAGAAACCGTTTGATACAAATCGCGGTTAGTCAGAAGCTCGTTAATACAGCTCGCTATTTCAGCGCACTCCGATGCTCCGACCGAAACATGCAGGGCAGACGAAGTCGGTATATCCAGCTCGGCTCCAAACCGCGGAACGATACTCGGAATGCCTCGAGCCAGCGCCCCGTAAACTTCGAGCGAAATCCCGCGCACAGCACTAAAACGCGGAGCCAGGAATACGTCGCCCACATCGATCCAACTCAAGCTGCTAAGCGCTCCGTCAGCACAAACGATATGCACAGAATGCTTTGGCAAATCTGCGCCATAGCTCTCGACGAGGCGCTGCACCTGCTTCACCTTGGTGCTGTCGCTTAATATCCAAACAAGGTGCACTAGCGGCTGAGCCAGCGCAGTGGTCTTACCGGCTGCGAGCGTCTGGTGCAGCTGCACAAATGCTTCCAAGATAAGCATCATGCGTTCCTCGACAAAAACATCGGCACATGTTGCTACAATTGGCACTCCAAGCTCGAGTCCAAGCTTCTGACGCAGCTCTGCTCGGTTCGCAGCAACTGCCTCTTTGCGCACAGCTTTAACGGGAAACGCTGTGATACCCACCGGAGTGCGGGGATTACCCGCTGCAAGCTCCTGCTTAGCGCGTTCAGTTGTCGCAACCAATGCTGTGCAGCCACTCAAGTCAGCTGAAGAAAGATACTTGGAAGACATTGATTCAATTGACCAGCCGCGGGCCTGCCAGTCCCCGAGAGCAGGAGCTGCATCGCCGTGGAGCTCAAGTAGGCGGTCATTGAGCGCAGCTCCGGTTGTTGAATAACCAAAAGCGTTCAGCTCCAGTTCACTGAAACCGGCATCGTGGCAAATCGCTACGCCCGGCCACAATTGGAGCGATCGGCGCACATAGGCACAGCGGGCGTCGTTCTCAAGTTGAAAGCAAAAGACATCAAAGGGTTTGATGCTGTCGCGTAGAAACGCCTGGTGGTAGACAAAAACCGGGAAATCATACAGCTGCGGCGCAGCTCCCCCACCAAGCGCCTTGAGACCCGACTCGTCCACGAATAACTCAAGCTCCCAATCCTGCGGTGCACGAGCGAGAACTGCCCGGCTAAACGACGAGGATTTTAGGCCTTTTCCCTGCTCTAGTGGCGAGAACCACGCTATTCGCGGCATAGATATACTCCAAAAACTGGCGGTATCTTAGCCTACTATCGAGGATTGGTCTAAGGGGTGCTTTAGCCGAGAAGTTCCTTGGCGAGCAGCTGGTCCAAGCCGCTGTGAGTACCAAGCAGCGAATCGCCGGTCGCGTTTCGGATTTGGGATACTAGGTCACTGGCTAACTTCTCAGCGCTTGGCACATCGGAGCGGCCAGAAGCTGCGTCGAATGCCCTAGCGCCAGCCAAGGCGAACTCAACCGCACCGCGAAGCTCTTCAACTATTGAGTCAACTTTAGCCAAATCGTCCGCGATGACATCTCGTAGTTCGTTGAGAGTTTTTGCTGCAATCTGTGCGCCGCCAATCGTAGAGAGATCCTGATTTAAAGGGTTGCTGCCTGTTTGCGGATCGACTGGTGGTTCGACACTGCTTACTTGCTCAAAGCCCTGTTGAAAATCTTCTTTCGAGGAGTAGACAAAAAGCTCTTGAGTCGGAGTGCCTGTGTTGAAATGACCGGTTGCGCTAACAATCGTTCCGTCCCCGTTTATCTGAACGTTGTCGAACAGATGAGTTCCGGTTCGCTCAACATACAGAGCCTCTACTTTCAAGTCATTTGTCCCAGGTTCGTTAGAAACCTGGTAAACAACTAGCGTCTGACTAGCATCCGTGCCTCCGATGACCGCCACACGAGATCCATCGTCGCTGATGGAGACAGCTTGAACGGTATTAGAGGTTTCAAACTCAAGGACCTCGCCAGTGTTAGTATCAACTATCACCAAAGCACCCGATTCAGCTGCGGAAGTCGCGATCTTTGATCCATCCTGCGACACAGACAGAATGTCAGTGTTAAATGTATCGCCGCTTGATAAGGTGTAGCGGTCGAAAGACGTATTCGTATTAAGATCAGTAGCCGTGTTTCCCAAACCAACTATTAGGTCATAAACCCCGTCACTCGCACCGAACTCCGTCGCATCGCTGAAAAAAACCGTGGAGACATCACTGAGCGCAATAGCTCCCTCAGTTTCTCCGGTGTTGATTTGCACGTCGCCGTCGGCAAAATACAGCGTATCGGAGCCATCAGAAACGGCACCTATTCCGCGAATAACTGCGCTCGTTCCGTCTGCTGAAATTGCCGTCTGAATATCACTGGTCGGGTTAAAAGGATTTTCAGTAGTAACCGCAAAACTATCGACAACTGTTTGGGTGTTTAAATTAAACAAATCTAGTTTAAACGAACCATCTTCAATTCGCCGTATTGTAACTGCATTCTGCCCGTCGTCACTAAGCGACAGAAAAGCAAAGGCGCGCTGATCAGTTGTTACTTGAGTCGCGCCGTTTACATTTAAATCAGAGGTTGTAACTTTAGCCAGCCCGGGCGCGACTGTACCGTTTAGTTCCGCGGTCGCTGAAAAATACACTACATCATCTGAAGAATTATCAATAAATGCTTTATTTACCTCGTCATCGCCGGAACTCTCAGTAAGCTGCTCAACTCGGATGATATCGCCGTCCACCTCGTCGAAAGTATAGGTGCTGCCATTAATATCAATCGTTTCCTCACGGGCACCACCTCCAGAATTTTGCAGGAGAAAGACTTCATCCGCTCCTTCCAAGTAGCTGCCATCGATAACGAAAGCGGCTGAAGTTCCGGCATCGTTGATTGACACATCTTGAACGACTCCGCTTTCAGAACCCAGATTTAAATCGACTTCACTTTGCAAAGTCGCAGTTCCACCTGAAACTGCAAAAATTTGAACATGAATATCACCGTCGTCGCCAAGAACTGCTACAGATACACCGGAACCACTTTTGTTGATTGCAGCGGCCTCAACTCCGTCGATGTCTACCAAGTCAGTAATATTCTGTGCCTCGATATCATAGACACTGAGCGTGCCCTGATTTGGTGCGAAGATAAGCGAAGTGCCGGTGCTCGAGATATCAACTGTGTCTAAATCGATATCGCCGTAGCCTCCGTTAGTCACATTGGTAATCGTTGCGTTGTTGTCAAAGCCGTTAACAAAAAACAAATCTTTAGTTACGCCGTCCCCGCCAAAATCGACGGACGAACTAACAAACGCGAAGCCGCCCTCACCCACTACGATTCCTCCGTCCACAGCGCCGTCGAAGCCATAAATTGCGGCTCCTCCGTTGTCGACATACTCGACAGTGTTTCCGAATTTAATCGTAGCCCCGTCGTAGTACGCAAAGTAGTTTCCGCCGTCATCGATCGCTCCGCTAACGTTTTGCAAAGTAGCGGAATCGCCGATTTCGAAAACTGGTGCGGCCGCATTCGCCGTAGTCGTGTCGTACAGTTCGAGTCTTGCGTTTTCACCATCGCCGATAACAGCTAAAGCAACACCCGTATCGGCTCTGTCGAGCATTACGATTGATTGGTTGTAACTTTTTATAACGGAATCACCGCTAACACCGTTCTCGTCCGCCAGCTGAATCGACAAAACTTCAGCCGGATTGCTGCCGTAATCAGTTGCTGTATTAAAGTAGGAAGTTAAAGTGTCGGAAAGCGAAATGTTGTCGAGCAATTGTCCGCCGACAACACCAGCACCTCCGCTTCCCGTTTCTCCGCTAATGCGCGACGTAGTTACAGTGCCCACAATGATTTTTTCATTGGTGCCAGTAATTATAACTGGCGCATCAAGCGGCTCTGAAACGAGCCTTGCGAATCCAACAACATTGTCTGAGCCGGCCACGCTGCGAAATGTCTGCGATAGGAATGTCGCTGCTTCCGGGTCAATTCCGGCATTTTTCAGCACTCCGGCCAAGTCGGACTTGTCAAGCAAATCCACGCCTCCAACCTTTGTCTCGTCGAGGATATCGGTGAAATCTTTTCGCTTAACTTGAAACTGAGAATTTATGCGAGAGCGTTCCTGAGAAGTAGACTGTGGATCAGACGCACGTTCTGCCAGGTCAATCAATTCATCAGTGAGCTTGAGTAGTGAACCAACGGCCTGCTGAGTTACTTGAAACTTCGAAAATGCATCGCCGGTGCGGATGAAGGAGTTAGTAAAAGCTTGTTTCGCAGCAGCAAGTCCCGACTGCAAGCTAACCCGATCGCCGCCGAAAGAAGCGCTGACTCCCTTGCCGTTAATGGTAGAATTGCCAGATGCAGAAGACGCAGAACTCCCTCCCGAGAGATTCGTAATCAAGGACCCGTTAATGTTGTTAATTAAAGTCATCGCTTAGCAGCACATCCTTGTTGCCGGCATGGACCTGAAGGCCCGACAGCCCACTGCATATTCCTACAGTAATATTAACGTCCTAGCGCTGACTTAACTTAGCAATCTAGCGCGGAAATTATTGGGCTTAGTGAAAATTTATTGTGTTAAATTATAGGCACTTACGCGGAGGCAGCTCTTCTTCGCGGCCCCGGCATGGCTCCTCGGCGCCTGGGAAGGGCCTGAGAAGACTCGGAATCATCAGCGTGCTCTTCGGTTCGCGGGGCCTTGCGTTTTGGGCCACCGCCTGAGGAACTCTGCGCTGAACTAGCTCCATTCGACTTAGAAGGGTTCTCAACTTCGATTTCATCACGCAGACCGCGCTTCTTCGCTCGACCAGACGAACGCTCATCGTCACGGCTCTTCTTCGCAGCAACTGCGATGTCTCGCACGTCGACAGCGGCGATTGGTCCGAACAAGTCGTCGTCATCAAATCCGCCTTCTACACTCGGCGCAGGAGCGGATTTAGCGGCGGTACCAATGTTCCAACTTGGGTCGATCTCCAAGTCTTCGAAACTGTCATCGTGCTGTGCAGACGGAGTGCCGTCGACGCGAACTCTGTTCACGGCATACATTATTCCAGCCGGAACACCGATGAAAATCAGCAGCATCACTGCCATGAAGAACCAGCTAATTTCACCGTCCTTCGCTGGATCGAAATTCTGCGTCGCAGCTTCTTCCACTGCTGCTTTTGTCGCGGCAATCGAAGCTGTTATGCTTTCGGGCATACTGGTCTGGCGCGGCTCTTCGGCCTTTTTCACCTCTGGTTCCGCAGCGGCAGCCTGCGGCGCTTCAGCCAGAACTTCGGCAGGAGCGAGCTCCTCAGCGGCAAGCGGTGTGGCCATAATTTGACGTTCGTTGATGCCGAGTTTCGCAAGCACTTCGCGCTGCAAAGATAGGCCGCGCTTAATCGTCAAAGACTCACGAATGTAAGCCACCGAACGATCAAGATCCTCGCGCGCAACCGCATCCAATGTTCCTAGGATGTAAAGCTCCGCTAGCATTTTTCGCAGCTGCGGCAGCTCGTCAACAAAGCGCGTCATTGCATCATGCTCTAACTCCCAGTCCAGAATCGCCATCCGCTCTTTAGCATCCGCATTCTCAGCCAGATGCATCACAACGGCGGTAACAGCGCGTTCGAACGCGGGAGTAATCGACTCCGGAGCAACAGAATGCAGCAGCAGCATGTTCGCCGAGATATCTCCGGGACCACGCAGAACATGACGCGCAACGGCTGATGCACGCTCGCGCTCAAAAACTGTAATAAAGCCCGGGTCATTCAGCATGCTAGGATCGAACAAATGCTCGGCCGACTGCAGCGGCAACCGGTGAGACTTAGCGGCGAGTTCTTGCGCCGAAGCTTGTGCACTCTTAAGGAAAATCCGCTCGTTAAAAACTTGTCCCTGCGCAGTTGCTCGCTCCAAGCCATAGAGTAAAACTGCGGTAGTTTCGAGCTTCCGGCCCAGCCAAGGATTCACTGAAAAAACATCATCAACATACAGGCGGGCTTCGCTCGGAGAGCCATTTTCGCTATGGGTTGCCTGGGGCCAAGCCCAGCGGTCCTGATAGGTCATTCGCGATAGCAAGCTCTGAAGCGCCTGTTCTTCAAGTGCAGGTCGAATTCGGGTTTGATATTCTGGAAAGCTCGCAACAAAGTCTTCAGCAACCAATTCGAGCGAATCAATTGTTCCCTCCTCCAAGGCCGCTCGCAGAATTCGAACGCGCTTGGCGGGGTCGGTTTTCGGATCACGCAGTTCCGGAGCGACGCTGCTGGCAGACATCAAAACATCACTGCTGGAAGCCGCGGTTTCAACAGGTGCAGCGACTTCTGGGGCTGGGGTAGAATCAATTGATTCAGCAGTCGACTGCGCTGGACTAAGACTGGCGGAAATCTGATCGGCTGCGTCGGCGAAGAAGCCCTGGCGCACGAGTAGAACTGCGATGATCGCACCAAATACGAAAAAAATAGCGTTTCGCAGAATCGATTTCACTAAATTATCGGCCGTCCGAAGTCCTATTTTCCGACTAAGCTACTACAGGAATAGCGCGTTTTTGTCAAATTTAATAAGCAATTAGCGATACGGCGCGCCGCCGTAAAGGATGAAAACCGGGCACATGAATGGGAAGGATAGCGGGCCCTTGACCCCTTAATCAACTAGGGAATGAAAATAATTCCAGATAATTGCAATGTCAGACTCGCGCTAGTTAAGCGCCTTGCGGGCCATTTCAGCTACGGCCTTGTCTTTACTGCCTTTTAACCCGCGCGCGTAAGGAAGGAAGGCTGAATCCCGTTTACTGCGCTCGATAGCTAACAGAGCGAGGTTCCTACGTATTTCTGGATTAGGCACATCGTCGATATACACGGCGATAATTCGGGCCAGACCGGCCATCTCTGGATCTCGCAGGTCAGCCTCTAGTGCCGCGCTAACCTCATCGCGGGCAGCGAATTCGAGCAGCAGCTTCTCGCTGCGCGTCGAAATGAAGGGCTGGGAGTCGTCGCGCCGAAGAGTTAGCAGTTCCGAAACGAGCTGGTTTTCCCCACCGGCTAGCTGAGTGAGCTTCGCTGTAGATACATCGGCGTGCCGCACTGAGAGAGCTGTATAGACCTTGCCTCTGGGGGCTGCGCTTGCTGTTCCGGTCCAAATAAACAATGCGCTGACAACAGCGAGAAGTGATAGTCGGTTTGCCATTGATCCCCCCTTCTTCATTATCCACGGCGCCCATATCTAAACATGGGAGCACGATGAATGACAACACAGTTGCTCTAACGAAAAACGGCCCGAAACCAGCGGTTTCGAGCCGTTTCCTGAGAAATCGCAGTCGGCGATGACCTAAAGAACTGCTTCTTTAAGCGCTTTGTTTGCCGTAAAAGCGACCTTTTTCTTCGCCGGAATTTTAATCGGCTCGCGAGTCGCCGGGTTAATTCCCATACGAGCCTTAGTGCGGCGAACCTGGAGCTTTCCGAGGCCCGGCAGAGGAATCTTAAATCCTCCCTTGAGGCTGGCATGCAGCATTCCTGCGAAACTTTCATAAAACTCTTTCGCTTCTTTGCGAGAGTTGAATCCGCAGTAATTTTGAATGCAGTCGAATAATTCACTCTGAGTGTACTGATTAGTGGCCGTGTTTTTCGGCTTAACAAGTACTGGCTTCTTCGGAGGAACTGGAACAGCGACTTGTTTGACTTCAACTTTTTTAACAGTTGCAGCCGGCTTCTTCGCAGTCTTCTTCGCAGCCATTTTCTTGCTTGCAGCAGGCTTTTTCTTAGCCATTTTGCTCGCAGTGGTTTTCGCGCGCGCAGGTTTACGAGCAGCTGTCGACTTGCGAGTAGTCTTTTTTGCCGCGGTCTTCTTGCGGGTGCTGGACTTGCTCTTGGCAGACTTTTTTGCTGCTGGTTTCTTACGCGCTGTGGTCTTCATGGCAGTCTTTTTACGCGCTGCCGGTTTACGTTTTGTTGCTTTTTTCTTGGTAGCCACAGAGCACCTCGTCTAATGGGTTGGACTGATTTCCCCTGAGAAAAGGCTGAAAAAGCATTCGAGCAGCTTCTCACGGGCATAAACAAAGCTAACAAAACCCTTCGTAAACGCTTGCGAACACAAGGTCAAGAGGCTTTGAACAGAAAAAACAATTTTTTTGAAGACGGCGCGAGGCCGTTTTAACCCCATGAATAGGGGCTCAAACGAGGGTCAGCGTTGAGCGGTGTCAGTCGCTTGATCGGAATGCGCAGCAGGTACTCCGCGTGAGCTGCAGCGCAAACTTTCAAATAAGCGTTCGTAATCACTGGTTATATTGTCCCAGGAAAAGAGCTGTTTTGCTCGAGTGCGCGCCGCGCGACGCGACGCTCCGATCGAATCAACATCAGAAAGCAGTCGTGAAAAAGTACGGCGCAGCATCTGCGAATCGTTCTTGGAGTAGACATGTCCTGCATCGCCGATCACTTCAGTATTTTCTGGCGTTCCGTTAACAACAATACAATTCGCAAAACCCATCGCCTCGACAAGTGCGGGGTGAGTTCCGCCAACTTCGGTAGCCTGAACATAGATTGCCGCACCTAGCTGCAGGGCGATATAAGCCTCACGAAACCGATACCCTGCAAAAACGACCTCGTCGCAGGCCATCTGATGCAGAGAATCAATGTACTCCCGGGCATAGGGAGCATCCCCTACAACTAGCAGCGGACAGCGGCGGCGCAGTTCTTCCGGCAGGCCGTTAAAGGCATCAATCACAACGTGGGCGTTGTTTTCGGGCTCCAGTCGACTGACAAAGAGAATGTATGAATCGACGCGGATACCCAGCTCAGAAAACAGCGGGTTTTCGTTGAGGAAATCGAGATGTTTCCCGTCACCATCCGCCTTGGACTGCGCCGCCGCTTCAGCTGTCAGCGAATATCCGTAGCGAATTACAGAGCTGTCTGCTCCGTACTGCTCGCGGTAATACTCTGCGATAACGTCCGCATCAGCAACGATTCTGGTAGCAAACCACACCGAGCAGCGCTCTCCGAGCCAGTACCATAGCCGACCAACAAAGTTCCATTTCGCCCTTCTGCGCTCGATCCCATCGACGTTTACCGCCACCGGAAGGCCTGCCAGACGCAGCAGCCACACGAATGGGCTATTTGCGGCGTTACAGACCAAAACAACGTCAACGCGATGAAACAGCAAATGAAAGAAGCTAATCAACGAGTGAACTGGTGTTTCGAAATACTTGTGACGAGGAGCAGGCAGGAGGCAAATTTCCACGCCTTGGTAGGTCGGTTCATCGTAATCAATGACGTGCTTACGGCCATACACTCGAACTTCGTGCCCGCGCTTGACTAGGCGAATCGACAACTCTTCGGCAAAGGTTTCGAAGCCGCCGTAGCAGGCCGGAATACCCCGAGTTCCACAGATCGCGATTCGCATTCAAACACTCTCAAGCTGCAAAGCTGACAAAAATAAGAGATTTTAGCCGCTTATATGTTTCGGTTAAAGTTTCCGGCAAGTTACGACGTATCTTCTCTTGGCGCCAGCGGCCTTTGTCCGGCTCTCCGCCGCCAGGCGGAGCCACCGACGAGAACAGTAGGCATGACACCCAACCAAATCTGATCCGCTGGCGCCCTATCTAGCTTTTCGCTTCAATACATCTCAGATGGACTGCTCTAACACAACCGACTGTCCAAATTGCGCGGGCGTGATTAGAATACGCCTCCATGAAACGCCGACGCGAATTTACGCGCCTAACCGCCGCACTGCGCACCCCGCCCTGGACTTTGCCGAAAGTCAGCGTGCTGCTTCCTGTTTACAATCACGCCCATACGGTTATCCACGCCGCGCAGTCGGCACTAGATACTCAGCGTTACCCGGTAGAACTGGTCATCGTCGATGACGGCTCAGGGCCAGAAGTCAAAACAGCACTCGAGCCGCTGCTGGGGCGACCCAACGTTAAGTATTGTTATCAGGAAAATCGTGGAGCTGCCGCTGCAATGAACAAGGCCGCACAGCTTGCGCAGGGGCTGTTTTCGACAAGGATCGCTGCTGACGACGCATTCAAACCTGGCGCCTTGGACAAAATGGCAGACTTCCTGATGTCCAACCCCGCTGTGGGCTTGACCTACGCCAACATGGAGCTAATCAACGCAAGCGGCGACGCTGTAGTCGACGGCAGTTACCGTCCTCACAACCATAGTCTAAGCGCACCAAGTCAGCTTTTTTTGCCGATAGCCGCGGACTCTTTGGGTTTCGATAGCGATAATTTCGTTGGCATTTGCAACTTAAGCCGCACTGCATTGTGGCGGATGGCCGGAAACCTAAACGAAAAACTACTCGGCACTGAGGATTTCGAATTTGCCCTGCGCCTTGCACTGCTCGCAGAGCTGGCACATTTAGACAGCGATGAAATGCTTTACAGTTACAGACTGCATAGCAACAGCATCACCTCAAAGCTTCCCGCTGAGAAAGTTTCGGGCGAAGCCGCCATGCTCAGCACGGCCTTTCTACGAACCAGGCAGCTAAAGCAGAACCTGCTTTCTCAGCATAACCTAAACGACGCAGCCGAAGTCCAGAGTCTTGCCGAAAAGCTAGGCTTGCAAGTGCGAGTGGCTCTGAAGATGACGCAGAACCGCAGTGCGGCTCAGCGCCTGTTCGTCGCAGAGCAGTCAGAAATTTATCAGCTTTCTTCCGCACGAGGTGCTCAGACGGTCCTGCTGCCGCCACTGCTCTCGCGCCCTCTCCTGCTTCGGGCTAGAGACAGCGACTACCGCTCGGTCAATCCTGCTCAGGGCACCCGAAACTGCGCGCTGATATTCGCTCCGGCTGAGCTTGACCCGTGGAAGCTCAATGCGGCGATTAGCTTAATCAGCACCCAACGCTCATGCACTTTTGTAGTGCTTTGTGAAAACGCAGCCGAACGCGAATTTGCCGACCGAATTAACCTCGGTCTCAAAGACAACTTCAACTTGCGCATTATTGACCTGCGCAACGAAGCTGGACTCGGCGAAGCAGCATTTGAACATTCCTTGATGTACGTGCTTAGCAACTGTGACCTAGCCCTTAGCTTTGTCGCTGAGTCTGACGGTCTGCTTGATTTGCTGCGCCTGCGCACCCAACTCTCCGCAGCAGCGCACGCTGGGATCGCGCTGTGTGTGCTTTGCCAGGAAGAATTGAGACCCCTCGTTGTAAACTGCGAAGTCGGCCAAGAATTGTACGAAGAACTGATCGGCAGCCCGCATTTGGCCATCGAATTACTCAGATCTCCGGACGATGCGGCTCGAGTTGACCTAGGAGTGCTTACCCACTCAACCCCTTACAATCAAAGCACTTTGGATGAGTGGATCCGCGAGCGCTCGTCCAGGCTACTGATTAAGGCGATGATTGAGCTTAATATTGCGCAAGAACTGGCTTAGCGATAAGAAAAAGTGAAGCGAATTGACGCGTTATGCGTCGAATCTTCATAGTTTGAGAATGGGCTGCACGCCGCTTGCGGGCAGCTCGATGTTTTAATCAACGCAAGGACTGTATTCATGAATCTCATGTTTTCAAAACGTCTAACGATTGCCGCCTGTGCAGCAGCGCTTCTCATCACGGGCGTTCCACGCCGTGCTGCAGCAATGGATCAGGACCAGTTTAACAAGTTGATGGATTCTTATCTTGAAAGTGATGAGAATCTGGAAAAGGTTGGAACTGCACTGGAAAAGTTTTTCCGCAAAAAGCGCGAAGAGCAGCAAGCTCTTGCTGAGCAGCAGGAAGTGCAGCGCATGGAAGAGCAGTTCGAAAATCCAGTCAAAATTGACGTTGCCGGCAGCCCGGTAATCGGTAAGGAAAACGCTCCGATAACCGTGGTTGAATTTTCCGATTTCCAATGCCCATTCTGTAAGCGTGGCAACCAGGTGATGAAAGACCTGCTTAAAGAATACCCCGACGACGTAAAAATCGTCTTCAAGCACTTGCCGCTTCCGTTCCATCAGCAAGCCAAGCCAGCAGCCGTAGCAGCAATTGCAGCTCAGCAGCAGGGCAAATTCTGGGAATTTCACGACGAACTCTTTGAGAACCAAGAGTCTCTTACGGAAGCAAAGTTCATTGAAATCGCTACCAAGCTTGAGCTAGACGTGGATAAGTTCAAGAAGGATATGAACAACGAAGCTTATGAAAAGCAGGTCGCCGACGACATGGCCGTTGCCACTCAGCTCGGTGTCCGCGGAACTCCGGGCTTCTTTGTAAACGGCGTACAGGTGCGAGGCGCCCGTCCGCTGCCATACTTCAAAGAGCTGGTAGACAAGTGGAAAGAGCGCATGGCGAAGAAGTAAGCCGGCCGCTCCTATACAGCTTAAAAAGCCGGGCTCAATCAAAAGAGCCCGGCTTTTTTATTTTTTGCCAGGCATTCCCTTTTGGTTCCTGACAATCCGGACAGGTTCCAACCGATTCGGCACGGATTGTGCAATTCATATAGCAGCAGGCTTAACTATAGTATTCTGGGGTGCTTAGCTGCTTCAGATACGACTTGCGGAGTGCTTACTGATGACGCGTCCAAGACGCAAAAACCCAACTTGGGGTTCCGAGCGAGGCTCGGCTGAGTTTAGCGCCATGATTGGCGGCGTTAGCTCTGCGCTAGCTGTAGGCCCCGGCACTCACACAGTCTTTGCGCTGTGCCTATTGGCCGTGCTTGCTGTCGTCCTGCTGTCGATTGTCGGTTATTCAATCCATATGTTGGTTCTCGGCAGCTCATCAAAAAAGCAGCTGCGCCGAGGCTTTCAGAGCCGACTTCTGCCATTAGAACAGCTGATTGACGAAGCGAAAGCCAACATCTGGCGCTTCGAGTCTGCCTTGGAATCAGGAACTCGCTCGATTTCACCGCACTGCATCGAGCTGTTAGGAACTTTACGTAGAATCGTTATGTCCGCAGAAAACCATCTGCGCTTAATTCGAAAACTAACTGAAAACGGTGGGCACTCTCAGCTGCTGATAGCGGAGGAGAAACTAACGGCCGCTGTTCCGATGCGCGACAACTGCCTAGAAGCGCTAATCGACGAGGACCCGCTCCCCCACCGAGCCATTGAGGACTGGGTTCCCCATATCCGCTCGCTTATCGACGAAATCGATCACGGGCTAACACGCCGCATCGCAGCGTAACTCAGCTCGCACCAGATCCTGAAAGCACCGCGGGTATGGTCTTAAGCATCAGCTTAAAATCGCGCTTGAGCGACCAGTTATCGATGTATTCAAGGTCGAGCCTCGCCCACTCTTCAAAGTCAGGTATTTCGTTGCGGCCGCTCACCTGCCAGGTGCAGGTCAAGCCGGGGCGCATACTTAACCTCCGACGCTGCTTTCTCATGTAGAGCGACACTTCTTCGGGTAGCGGAGGCCGCGGACCGACCAAACTCATTTGACCAAGCAAAACATTAAACAACTGAGGCAGTTCGTCGATGCTGTATTTCCTAAGCAGCTTGCCGAGCGGCGTCACCCGTGGGTCTTCAGTCATTTTAAACACCGGACCCTGCATTTCATTATGCTTGCGCAGTTCTTCGAGCATTTTGTCGGCGCCGACCTTCATCGAGCGAAACTTAAGCAGGATAAAAGTCCTCCCGTTAAGCCCCATGCGCTTCTGTCGAAAGAATATCGGACCTGGACTGCTTAGTTTAATTGCGGCAGCGACAAGCAAAAACAACGGCGACAGTACAACCAGGAGGATCGCCGATACAAACAAGTCGATAATTCGCTTCAGCACCAGGCGCGAAGTGTCACCGGGAGACGGGCGATAGTGTATCAGCGGAGTCGAGCCGAAGTAACTGGTGTCAGAGTTCTTTATACCGAGGGCAAAAAAGTCAGCCGCTAGCGTAACACCAACTCCTTCGTCGACGGCAATCTCGGCGAGTTCTTTTACAAAGGGGGCATACAGCATCGGATCAGTGAACAGGACTTCATCGACAGCGTATTTCTTTAATGCAGCTTCAAAGGTCCCCGCATCGGCGACTACGCGCGCTGGCAGGTCATAGACCATAGAAGTCTCCCCGGCCTGCTGCATTTGCGAGTAAATTCGGTAAGCGCGTCCGCGCACTTCGTCAAGCTCCGCTTCAGATTCGACCCGGCCCCGCAAGTCAACGAAGCCGACAACCCGAATTCCCAACTCCGGTTGACGAACAATTTCGGTATGAATTTCCCTCGCCTGCCTGCCTGTTCCAACTATTAGAACATTGCGAAAGTTTTTACCTCTGACGCGATAGTACCTCAGGAGCTTAAGCACAATCAGGC
>JAGRAN010000076.1 GCA_020434585.1 Bdellovibrionales bacterium | reverse complement strand
GCCGCCGCTAGATCGAGTCTGCTCCTGGGAGCCGGCAACAGCGACAATACGAGCAGAGCAGACGCGGCAACGGCCATGTTTCCAAGTATGATCAGGGTAAAAAAGTTGACGTGGCCATGGGTGCTATACAAGAGCACAGCCAAGAGTCGGTTCAGCAGCACGCGGTGCTCATTGTGGGGCTCAAACCAGGAAAGCAATTTTGCTCCGGCGCTGCCCAGGCCGTCGTAGCGAATCAGATAGGCAAGGAAAATGTCGAAATCGTCGGCGTTCGGCCAGTTAACACTGTAAACCGCGACGCGGTGAAAATAGGCGGCACACGCAACGAGCAACAAAAACGCCCCAGCCGCCAAGGCGGCTGAGGCGCTTAAAGAGCGTTGAGACAAACGCTTAGTTGTCGTCGTCTCCACGAGATTGGTCGATTTGCTGCTGCAACAGGTCGCCGAAAGTAACAGCTGAGTTGCTGTCCTCGAGGTACTGCGCATAGTCGTCTTTTCCGCTCTTACGGCGCGACGGCTTCATGCTCAGACTGATTCGTCTTTCGTTGCGATCAACATTGATTACTTCAGCTTCAAGAGCATCGCCAACCTTGAACTTCTCGCGGTGGTCCTGACCCTTGTCTAAACCGAGTTGAGAGATGTGAATTAAACCTTCCACTCCCTCTTCCAGCTCAACAAACACACCAAAATCCGTGATGCTGTTGACTGTGCCCTTCACGCGAGCGCCGGTCGGGTAACGGTGTGGAACAGAATCCCAGATATCCGGGGTAAGCTGTTTAACACCAAGGCTTAAGCGTTCGTTTTCGGGATCGATGTCGAGAACTACAGCCTCAACCTCATCACCTTTCGCGAACTGCTCGCCAATTTCCTTCGGATCCTTAACGCGTTTGGTCCAGGAAAGGTCGGATACGTGCACCAGGCCGTCTATTCCATCCATCACTGTCAAGAAAACGCCAAAGTCGGTAACGGAGCGAACCGATCCTTTGATCTTTGTTCCGACCGGGAACTGGGTCGCAAGCTCTTCCCAGGGGTTCGGAGTAAGCTGCTTAAGGCCGAGGCTGATGCGCTGCTGCTCGCCGCTGATTTCCAGCACGACTGCTTCAACTTCATCGCCGACATTCAGCATCTTAGAAGGATGGCGGACCTTCTTGGTCCAGCTCATTTCTGAAACGTGAATAAGTCCTTCAATACCTTCCTCGAGCTTAACGAACGCGCCGTATTCAGCAAGGCTAACAACAGAGCCTTTAACTGTTTGACCCGGCTTATAGCGTTCTTCGATGTTTTCCCAAGGATTGTCGTTAAGCTGCTTCATTCCGAGACTGACACGTTCACGCTCAGCATCGTACTTCAATACAACTACTGGCACGGTCTGGCCGGTCTGCAAAATCTCGCTCGGATGATTTACTCTGCCCCAAGACATATCTGTAATGTGCAGCAGGCCGTCAATTCCGCCCAGGTCAATAAATGCGCCGTAGTCGGTGATATTCTTAACAACACCTTCCATCACGACGCCTTCTGCCAAGTGGACCAGCGTATCCTGCTTAAGCGCGTTACGCTCTTCCTCAAGCACCACGCGCCGAGACAGAACGATATTGCCGCGCTCACGGCTGAACTTTAAAATTCGAAACTCGAAATCTTCGCCGACAAACTTGTCGAGATTGCGCTGCGGCCGAACATCGACTTGCGAGCCGGGAAGGAACGCCGGAACTCCAACGTCGACCTGTAGTCCGCCTTTAACTTTCTGAACGATTCTTCCGGTAACGCTTTTGGTTTCTTTGTAGGCTTCTTCAAGCTCACACCAAACTTTGTAAAGAACGGCGCGATCTTTCGAAAGAACTACCTCGCCATATTCGTTTTCTGGAGCGACCAGCAGAACCTCTACATCGTCTCCAACTTCGACATTGATTTTTCCATCTCTGTCCGCAAATTGAGACAGCGGAATTAGCCCTTCTGACTTGAAGCCAATATCCACTCTCACGTAATCACGCTCGATGCTGGTTACTGATCCGGTAACGAGGTCACCGGCTTTGGATGAGTCGTAATCCTCGAGGAGTTTTTCAAACTCGCGCTTATCTGAATCGTCTACTTGCAGTTCTGGTTGAATCATAGCTATCGCCAAATAATACTTAATAATTGCACTGGGCCAGTCGCATGCACAGTTCTAGGGTTAATCAATTCGAGCAATCAGCTCGTCAACAACTTCTTCAACATTCAACTTCGAAGTGTCGACGATAATTGCATCATCAGCAGGTTTTTGAGGCGAAATCGATCGAGTTTCATCTCGATGGTCTCGCGCCTGAAGCTCGCTGAGCACTTGTTCACGACTCATCTCAGCTTCCGCCTCACCAGCTTGCGCCAACTCCCGATGACGACGCTCCGCACGAACCTCGACATTAGCGTCGAGATAAAATTTGCAGTCTGCGTCGGGAAAAACGACGGTTCCGGCATCACGGCCTTCAACCACCACCGAAGAATGCTGCGCCGCTCGACGCTGAACTTCGGTAAGAATCTTCCGGACCTTCGGGAGAACCGCTACTAAGCTGGCCTTCTTTCCTGCTTCGTTAGTAGCAATTTCGGAAGCGATGTCTCTACCGTCAACCAGCAGCCTTGTTTCGCCGTTGTCAGCTACGACAAAGGTAAATTCAATCTGCTGCGCCAACTTCGCAACCGCTTCTTCGTCCTCCAAACTCACGCCCTGCAAATCAGCCTGGCAGGCGATTACTCTATATAATGCGCCAGAGTTGAGGTGAACGAAGGCTAGTCTTTTAGCAAGTTTACCTGCCACTGTCGACTTTCCCGACCCAGCGGGTCCGTCAATAGTAATCACTCGTTTCAACAGCTAGTCCTCGGTCGACTGAAGCTCACAGCCAAGCTCCTGAAAACAATCTAAAAAGTTAGGAAATGAGGTCTCAATCGCGGCCAAATCCACGACTTCAGCCTCGCCGCAGCAGACCAAATTAAGCACCGCAGCTGACATTAGAATTCGGTGATCGCCGCAGTGCGCCCAATCCTGCTCAGCTGACGCACTCGGCTGCAGCCCAGTCAGAGCTCCCACTCCATCGACTTCTATGTGCTGAATCCCAGAGCTGACCTTCACTCCAAAACGGCGCAGCAGCGATTCAATCATCGCTACCCGGTCGCTTTCTTTAACTCTAAGCTCACCGATACCATCGATTCTGGTGGTGCCTTTTGCGGCTGCCGCAGCCACACACAAAATCGGAATTTCATCGACACAAGACACAACTTCCCCAGGATCGACATTTACGCCACGAAGCGCAGAAGTTTCTACCGTCAAATCCACTACATCCTCTCCACCGAGAACTCGCTCGTGCGAAACTTCGATCACGGCCCCCATTCGGCGCAGCACATGAAACAAACCGCTGCGGGTCGGATTAAAGCAAATGTTTTTAATTAATACTTGAGAGCCCGGCGTGAGCAGTGCGGCCACTAAGAAGAACCCTGCCTGGGAAATGTCACTTGGAACTTTAAGATCAATCGCACGCAGCTCCTGGCCAGGCTTGAGCGGTTCAAGCGTAGAAAGCCACTCTCCGCTAGGCAGCAGCCGCTGCTTGATGTCGACGCCCATCGCTCGGAGCATTCGTTCAGTGTGGTCGCGTGACAAAAACGGCTCGCGAACAGAAACAGTTCCATTTGCTCGGAGCCCAGCGAGTAAGATCGCGCTCTTTACTTGAGCAGACGCAATGGGAGAAACATAATCCAGAGCACTAAGCTCGCTGCCCTCGACGCTAAGCGGCAGGCGCTCTCCAGAAAATTTTGCACCCATTTTACTCAACGGCAGCGTGACCCGTCCGAACGGCCGCTTGCGCAGACTAGCGTCTCCATCAAGCGTGCTGGAGAAATCAGTCCCAGCAAGGACACCACACATCAAACGCGCGGTTGTGCCTGAGTTACCGCAATCTAGGTTATCAGTCGGCGGCTTAAGCCCCGCAATTCCAGCGCCAGATATTTTCAAGACACATTCGTGGGTGTCGCTTGAGGTCACATCGCCAGCAAGTTCCGCAGATGCAATTTCACCGAGCGCCTGCGGAACCTGAACGTCAATCCCAACTCCAAGCTGACGCATTATGCGAATCGTCGCTAAATTGTCCCGCCCAAGAATCGGAACTGAAACCCGCGCATTCCCTTTCGCCAAAGAGTTAAACATTACACTGCGGTGCACAATAGACTTGTCTGCAGGAACGACAATTTCACCGCTAAGTGAGCCGGATGCCGGCAAACTGATGACACGTTTCATGAATTGACCTTGCTACTCGGACAGCGGTGTAGCGGGACCTGTGTAAACTCTCGTTCCGGAGGGACCGTCGGGGTCTATCCCACGCCTGCGCATCGCTTCGTTGTTTAACAGCTTGTGAAATGAGGCACGTCGCCACTCGGACGTGGTATAGCTCTGCCCCAACATATAGCCGCAGACCATCATCACCATCCCGGAAATGAAGCAAGTAACTGGACTCGGCGCTAAGTACGCCGCGCCGGCAGATCCGAAAAATGCAAACGCAGCAATGCATGCCGCTGTGAACGAAGATCTTTCGACCCAAGTTTTTAAATCGATAAACAGATCACTGTCTGAAAGCTGTTTCTCTCCGGAAAGCTCGAGGTCTTCAATATACATCTGCAGGCAGTTTGTACTGACTGTTACGAGCGACTCTCTAATATAGTCTCCTGGCTGAGTTCCTACGTCGTATCGCCGCGCTGCCACCTCCCCTATTGGAAGAATCCATGGAATGCCGACTCGGTAGCTGGAGGCTTCGCAGATCAAAAGGGCATTGCCGATGTTGCGGTAATGGCCGAGCGTCGTCTCTTTCGAAGGAGAGGCACGCCGTGAACCATTTCCGCTGCAACTTGCTTCTGGCGCTGGCAGCTTAGAACTCGGGTGACAGATCCCAACCGGGCTCGAAGACGCGATTTGCTCCAATGCGGCGATATACATCAACTCTCCCTAAATCGAGCTGCACGGCAGCGCTCAATATAAACAGCACGTAATGGTGCGCAGATATTTCCAAGACTGCAACAAAATCTAGCATTATCGGCGCGGCCGAATCTATTTCTGCAGTAATTTACCTTCAAACTCAAGCTTTTGACCTTGATTCCAGGGAAAATTCGCGGCGGACAAAATCAATTTCTCAAAATAGTTTCAGGACATTATGACATCTTAATTAGGGTATCTTACGCCTGCTGTTTTCACCCTATTTCGTCAGAAGCCGTGAATGAGGTAGCGCCCGTGCAAAGGGGTTTATTTCGCTGGGTTTACTTACTGCTCGCTGGATTAGCGGCATCATTCGCGCTTCCGGACTTCGCCGCCGCACGCCCCCGGGAACAAACAATCAGAAACATCTCGATTGAAGTTCGGGAAATGTTCGACGACCCAGATATTGGAACCTTCTACCGGGCTGCCAACGGATTAAAAATTTCAACTAAAGAAGAAGTCGTACGGCGCGAGCTCTTATTCAATACGGGCGACAAATACGACGAGTTTGTCCTAGAAGAGAGCGAACGCGCGTTGCGTGCACTTTCTTTCATTCGCCAAGTATCAATTACTCCGATACCGGATGGTGAATTTGTAGATATCCTGGTCAGCGTGCAGGACACCTGGACTATTTTCCCCCAGTTGGGATTTTCATCGGGCGGCGGAACACAAAAGCTCGAGATCGGCTTGCTTGAGAAAAACCTGCTCGGCTGGGGCAAGAGTGTCGAACTGGCGTATCTCGACGACGAAGGTCGGGAGACATTCCGCGGAATCTGGGATGACAGAAGAGTTTTCGGGACCTATCACCGCTTCACTTTCGGTCAGCTCCTGCGAGCAGACGGCTACCGAACGGTATCACTGTTCGGACGCCCGTTTAGAAGCTTATTGGACACTAGCTCCTGGAGCGCATCTGTCGACGCATCGGACTTAGTTCACCGATTATTCGCCAATGCATCCGAGCGCTACATTTTTCGTGACAAGGCTCAGGACATCAGCGCACGCTACGTAATCTCGCGCGGTGACCCGGAAAAGCTGCTGCATCGTTACTCCGGCGGGTACGCCTATATAAACGACGACTTCACCGTTGCAGACGAGCAGGACTTTGAAGATGCCAATGTCAGTCCATGCTGCGTTTCAAACGATCCGAGCATGCTGCCCGAAGACAGAAGGTTTAGCGGCCCGTTCTTCGTGTACGACCGAATCGTTCCAGATTTCATTTCAATCAATTACATTGATCGTTTCGAGCGCATCGAAGATTACAACCTGGGAAACGTAACTTCATTGCGGGCCCAAGTCGCACCGGAAATTTTCGGCTCATACGACGACACGCTGCTTGTTACCGCAAGCTCGCGTCAGGGTCTGGCCTTCAGTCCAACCGCTTTCCTGCGCGGTGAGCTCGGGGCCGCGTCGCGCTTGGACAACGACGGATTTGAAAACACAATTCTCCGCGGAGAGATGCGCTACTACAATGTCTTAGGGAATATTCTGCCTCAGTTTTTTGTGGGAAAGCACACGCTGGCAGTAAACCTTCAGATGGACTACGGCAACGACCTGGATCTCGATCGAGAGTTCTTACTTGGCGCCGCAAACGGACTGCGCGGGTATAAGGACCGCACGTTTACTGGAGACAAGCGAGTCGTGCTCAACCTCGAGGACCGCTTTCATATAGCGGAAGACGTGCTGCGTCTGTTCAGCTTAGGCGGTGTTGTCTTTACCGATGTCGGAGGCAGCACCTTCGACAGTTACGGGACACTGTTTGGCGACGAGATGTACAGTGACATCGGCTTTGGTCTACGGATCGGCGTGCCTCGCACAGCCGGCGGCGGAGTTGTGCGCTTCGACATAGCCTTCCCGCTTCGCGATGGTCCAGACGGCTCCGAACAATTCAATCCGCGATTTTTCATAACCACAGGGCAGCTGTTTAGCAGCCTGCTGCGCAGCGAGACCGTCGGCGCAGAGCGTGCGAACGTCACTCTTGGAGAGGCGGACTAAGCGTCAAACGGGTATGTTGAATATTTAAGGTCCTGCATCAACGTCATCACTTTAATTGTCTGAATCTCAGCTGAGAACCGCTCGTAGATTGACTGCGTGATATCCGAGACATCCGCAGGATCTTGAACTTCAACTCTAAGAATATAGTCGCAGCTGCCAATCACCCGAATCATGCTGATAATGTTAGGGTGCTCATCGGAGTAAGCAAGCAGTTTCTCGTATTGCTGCGCGCTCGTGCCCCGCATATACAAGAGCAGCCGCATCGCGTGGACTCCGATGACTTGCGGGTCGATAGAGTAAATTAAACCCCTAAACACACCTTGTTCGCGCAAATTCTGTAAACGATAGTCCAATGTTGAATGCGCGATCCCGAGCAGCCTGGCCACACCGCGAAATGAGTCGAAAGGTCTGTTGGCAAGCATTCGCAGAATCATGTGGTCGAGGTCGTCAATTTCGACCGTGCGCTCCGAACGGGCCACCGTCACCCCCGTCAAGGCGGGGACTGCTTTCGGCCAAAGATACCTACGCGTAAACATCGACCACGAAATGATCGTTCCCGTAGTTTTGTCGAAAAAAACTTCCTTAAATCTAGCTGAGAGACCGTCAACGAAATGGGCCATTTCAACAACATCGCGCACAGCAACAACTACCATGTAGTCGTAGCCGCCATAGTGCCGCGAAAACCACGAGACCTGCGGGGACTGCGTGAGTTCCTTTTCGAGACGACCGCGTTCCTTTCGACTATCGCGCGCCGGTGTAAAGAAAACTAAGTGCTCTGTGTAACCGAGACGCGAAATATCGATCAGCGGATAAGGCGTAATCATCCCGGAATCGCGCAAACGGTTGATTGCATAACGCACGGTGCCCGGCTGGAATCCGGTGTCGCGTGCTACATCTGCCAGACTTCCTGGTCCGCGCAGTTGAACGGACGCGGCGACCCTTGCCTCTCGCTCTGATATTCGCATATGGCCAACTTCCACTATGAATTTTTGAACAAAATGGCATATTATTGCTATTAATTCAACTTTTATACGAATATTAAGCTCAGATTAGGGGCGCATTATTTTAGGGACTCAGTATGCGCAAGTCGCCCACGGGCTTAGACCAGACTCATCGCACCTCCGTCACACCTGCCATCCCTGCACTCAGCAGCACCCCACAATCCGAATCCTCAACAACTTCAAGAAGAATCACCTTTCCTAGCTATTCCGGACTTTCCACCGACGCTCTAATGCGCTCGATCGTGCAGTCTGCTTTCGACCCCGAAGTGCAAGTAGAGGTTGAGCGACTATGGACTCCGAGTGCATGGCGCATTAATTCCGGCAACCCCGGTCCTGCTGTCAGTATTTTCGGCGGTGTGCACGGAAATGAGCCTTGCGGCATCTATGCAGTCTGTGAACTTTTGCGTCGACTTGTTAGCGGTGCAATGCCGCTGGAATGTGGAAGCGTCTTGCTCTGTATCGCAAACGAACAAGCTGTGTTTCATGGAGTCCGTGCAACCGGACTGAATATGAACCGCATGTTTGAGGATGAACGACACGTCGATACGAGCTATTTGTTTCGGCGAACTGAAGCTCTTAAGAGTCTGCTCGAAGACTCAGATATTCATATTGATTTGCATTCAACTAGCCAGCCCAGCACTCCGTTTATTTTCTTAGAACATGAGAATCGAGCCGAGATATCCAACATCAACATTCCGTTTGTGGTTACGCTGGAGAGCAGTGAAATGCACAAGGATTTCGCCGGCACAACTCAGTCCTTCGCTCGGCGCCGCGGCGCAAAAGCCTACACCGTAGAGAACGGCCAACACGAAGATCCGCGAAGCAGAGAGCACGCGCTTCAAGTCTCTATCGATTTCCTGAAGCGAGAAGGACTAGTTCCCAACGGCGACCGGCAGATAGGTTCGCCTCGGGTATTAAAACAGTTTCTGATGCATACGAAGCAAACGGACGACTTTCATTTTCGCAAACCCTTTCGCAGCTTCGAACACCTCAAACAGGGCGAAATCATCGGCACTGAAGGCGGTGAAATCCTAATTGCGCCGCAGGACTGCTATATCATTCTACCAACAATGCCGGAGAAAGAGCCCTACGGCGCGTATCTCTACTTCCTGGCGGTTGAAATCGACTAAATTGCCCCGCCTGAAGCGGCTGTCCTGCTTTGGGATTCACCTGTTCGCGAATGCTGGTATAACCGAGGACAACCGCAACATCATTACTTCGGAGGCAGCATGTACGCACTTAACAACGCCCCAAACGCGCCGGCACCTGTCGGCATGTACTCACAAGCAATCGATGCCGGGAGCTTGGTCTTCCTCTCCGGCCAAATCGGAATATCCCCATCAGGAGGCGGACTCGTCTCTCCCGACGTTGAAGGGCAAACTAAGCAAATTTTAGAAAACATCGCTGCTGTGCTTAAGTACGCCGGGTCCCACTGGGACAAAGTAGTCATGACCACTATCTTTCTGGCGGACATTAAAGATGGCGCTACAGTTAATGAGCTCTACAGTGGAGCGGTTAACCGCAATGCACCACCGGCCAGACAGACCGTTGCCGTCAAGGATTTGCCAATGGGTGCAAAGGTTGAAATTTCCGTGATTGCACTTAAGGGATAGCATGTCGACTCTCATAGAGATTAGAAAAAAGCTGGATGCGATCGACGAAAAGCTGATCGACCTGTTAAACGAGCGGGCAGATTTGGCGGTCGAAGTGCGCGGCATAAAACAAGCCTCTGACGCAGAAACCTACGCACCAGGCCGCGAGCAGCAAATTCTTGATAGTGCCCGGGAAAGAGCGGCGAAAGGTCTTTTCCCGCCATCCTCCGCTGAATCCATAATGCGCACAGTACTCAGCTCAACTCGCGCACTTGTCGGCGACATTTCAGTTGCGGCGTCAGGCCCCCCATTTTCACAGTGTCACGAAGCAGCTCGTAAGCAATTTGGCGATGCCGTACGAGTCGACAGCTGCACGCAGATCAGTCGAGTCTTTGAAGAAGTTGAACATGGCAATGTGGATTACGGCGTAGTTCCCGTGGAAACAGCCGCAGAAGGTCTGGTGCTTGCTACTTTTAACATGCTGATGCAGTCGAAGCTGTTGATTATCGCCGAGATTGAATCGCTTTATTCACTCAATCTGGTTTCAAACGGCGCCGGACTGGCGAACATCAAGCGCGTTTTTGGAGATATCGATCACCTTTCGCTGTGCCGTGCATGGCTTGGCAGCAATGTTCCAGAAGCGGAGCTCGTTATTAGCAGCAGTCCGGGCGAGGCTATTAATGCCGCTTCCCATGAGCCGTTTGCCGCCGCCGTAGCGACAGAAGCACTGTCTGCTGACGACAATATGAATATCTTAGCAAAAATGATTTCCGACGACGCCGGACGAACAGCTAGGATGATCGTTATTGGAAAAAACGGTTCACCGCCGACGGGCCGAGACAAGACTTCGCTGCTTTGCTCGGTGAAAGAACGTTCCGGAGCGCTAATGGAAGTACTCGGACCCTTCGCGCAGCGGTCAATTACTCTTACTAAAATTGAGTCAAAAGCGATGCGTACTCGAGCTTGGGACTACGTCTTCTTTATCGATCTCTTAGGACACGCCGAAGACGAAGATGTTAAGCAGGCGCTTAAAGCTCTTGAGCCGGCTTGCTCGTATCTTCGGGTTCTCGGAAGCTATCCAGCCGCTTAAGCGCAGCGCCGAAGAACTCGAAGCGGGGCTTTGTCTCGCTTGGAGCCAAGCCGAAGCCGGTGCAGATTGCTGCGCACAGCATTCGGTTCAAGTCCAAGATGTCCGCAGACCCAGGCAAAGGAAAAGTCACCGTCGCCTTCGTCAAACAGCCAATCGCCTGCTTCAGAGCTCAGCAACTGACCGGTGCCAACATAATCCAAGATTGCCCGCTGCAGCACCGCAACAAGCAACTCTCTCTCCGGACTTGAATAGCTCGGAGCGCTATTTTCAACCTTTAGTTCGACCATTGTTCTCGCCAAGTTTTCAAACAACTTATGTCTCGCCTAAGTAGACGCCGAGCAGTGGTCAAATCTTCATATTTTTATTCACCCACTATAACCCTCTGAAAACCTTGCTCTGGCGCATAAATAGGCTAATTGGTACTTTAGGCTCTATGTTTAATCGTTTATCGCCCGGTCTCACTCGAAAGTTATCCTCCACCGTTCTCATCGGCCTGCTGGTGCTGATATGCGCCGATACGACCTTAGCCGCCGACAAAAAGAAAGGTAAGAAGGACGAGGCTGAATCCGCAGCAATGGATGAGAAAAAATCCACTGCGCTTTATCGGTGCGAAGCCGACGTTTTCTACGTCTGGAAGCGAACCCCCCGCTTAAAGACGAAAATTGACACAATGGGCAAAACTGTTCCTGACGAACCGCCGCTCGACGCAGAGCTGCTGAAGCCGATTGAAGTTTTCTTTTCGCGCCCCGGTGAAACTGCCGAATCCGAAGCTGTCGCCGGACACAAACTTGATGCTCAGCTCCCCCAAGTACTGAGCGAAGCTCGCGCACTCTGCGAAAGACGGCACCAAAGCGAATCGCGCTGCGTCCTAGCTCGAATGAAAGCCGTTGGAAAAGACTACCGAATGCTCGACTTCCAAGCGCGAAAGCAGTTTCTCGATACAGTCTCAGAAGACTGTCGGCTCAGTGTCGGAGTTTGCATGGACGCAAAGGTCGGCAAGACAGAGTGCGAAGCTAAGGCCATGAATTCTGCCGCCACGCCCGATGGCCAAGCGGAAGAGACTGGAAAGGAATCAAAGAAAAAGAAAAAGTAGCGCTAATGTGAGCGGATCGCTTCGAACGGCATCCACTTGTATTTTTCTTTTCGAATTACTATCGAATCCACACGACGAATATACTTCGAAAAGTGCTCCCGCATTTCTTCGATAAATTCGTTATACTGTTGATAGGTATACGTCTCAAATTCGACTTCCACCATACAGTCGCCAATCTGCTGTACAAGCAAAATTACGTGCGGATTCATCTTGCAGTACTCGCGCAGGTCCTCTTCAGCTTTAATGTCGTAATTTCTGAGATGCAGCTGCGCCTTGAAATGGTTGATGCCGAGCAGAGGAAGGTCTAAGTCGATACGGTAGCCGGAAATAACCTGGTCATCTTCAAGGCGCTTGATATGATAACGCACTACCGCCGGAGAAACGTTAAGCGTGTCGGCAAGCTCGCTAGACGTAAGGCGACAATTTTCAGTTAGCAGGCGCAGCAGTTCGTAGTCGAACAGGCTTAATTCGAGCGTGTCGGGTGTTCCGCCAAAAGTAAAAAAGTCTGTTCCCACCCCGCGAAGATAGCTGCGCCGAAAGAACATTGCTTCCACGATTGTGTAGACGCTGAAGCTGATAATAATATCGCTGAACTTTGACAGGATCTTGCCGTGAGTTTGATGGAAGTCTTTGGGATTTTCGCCAAAGGTTGCAAACATCAAATCCCATGACCCGGCGCACTCAGCATACCAGTACACTCTCTGGTGGCGCTCCAGATACTCAAGAAACTTTTTCACTCGGCTCTTGTTGTTTTCGAGCTGAATGAACGTCTTGTGCACAACCAAGCCAAATTTGTACGGATTGAGCGAGGCAGTATATCGCCGCAGCACTCCGCGATCTTCGAGCTTGCGCATACGGTAGCTCACACGCTCGCGGCCAAGCCCGAGACGTCCCGCAATTTCAGCGACACTCTGCCGCGCGTTCTGATCGAGCTCGGAAAGAATGTCTCTATCGATGGAATCTAGCTCTTCAAGCAGCATTTTGGACAACTCTCAAATGTATACAAATATTATTATTAAATATAATGGCAATTATCCAGCTTTTTTTCCCACTTTCGCAGATTTCAGCACCTGTTTTTTAAGCTTTTTGTTAAAAAAATATCTTTACAGGCATCTTGGGAGTGAAATTCACAAACCACGCATCTATTTTTACAGTAAAAGCTTATTTCAATAAATTTTTTAGTTTTTTACGTAAAAATCTATCAATTGTATCTGTATTTTTTGTGCTCTTATTTGCATTAATTGTTAGCTGGTCATTAATAACCATATTTGAAGCCATCTTTTGCCCAAAAGAACGTTATACAGCATAACTTTATTATTTTTCCTAAAGTATTTTACAAAGATTTTTGAAAACAGCAAAACACTGCTAAGTTAGCTAAAGGTTAGTGAAAATTCCAGCCTCTTTCTGAAGTGTTGCAAGCGGGTAGAAGAATCGGCCAGGAGGCGCGCTGAGGCTAAGGGCCCCAGCGCGCTGTCTGGCAGAGACTCCATAAAGGCAACTTTTAGAGGATTTGTTACCGACCGCTCCTGGTCGTGACAGTGCACACTCCGTTCATCCCGGGCACGGTTCAAGCCCAAAACCCTCGTTCAAGGAAGGCTGGTGAAACCATGGAAATCCTAGTGGCGGATGGCGCGCTCGTCGAGCGGCGCCTTCCGGAATTCGGACGACTTCTGTCCGAGCAAACCGTCGTTCCCCCGTGGAACTTGAAGTGGGCACCTGGTTCGATCGACGACCCTGAGTCGGCGACCGGGTTCCTGCACATGCTCCACCAGAATGGCGGAAGGTTCGTCGTGGCGCTGGACGATGACATCATCGCCGGCGTTGGTGTGACGATCTGTCTCAGCTGCGATCAGCTGCTGGACGATCTTCACGTTCGTGAGCTCGGCGCAAACGTTGGCGACGAGTACCTGGCGGCTGTCGTGGTTGACCCCGAGCAGAGGAAGCACGGTGTCTTCACGCGTCTGGCCGAACTCCGGGTCCAGATCGCTCGTGAACGCGCCGCCGCCTCTCGCAACGGACACAAACCGACGGCCTGGGTCAGGACTCACCCCGATGTCGATCCCGTCATCCGCGTCTACACGCGCATGGGCTTCGAACTCTGCGGTGAGTACGCACCCCCGCTCGGCGGCGTCTGCGCTCCCCGCGTCGTGATGAAGATGATGCTCGATGCAGTTCCAACCGACGTGGTGTACTGAACAAGCGCCTGCGCGGGAAAGTTCTGTGCGTCACCCAGGAGCTGAGGCCCTCTTTCCAGAGGTTAATAGAGGAGACTCTGCCACAGCTCTATTTTGAGTTTATCAGGCTTGAACACCGGTCGGGGCAAATGTAATCGACATCGAGTTGCCGACTAGTCTGGTGCGCTGCTCAACGGTAGCAAAGCCTTCGAGCAGCTGAATCAGCTGATCAAAAGTCGCTTCACCCAAGTCTCGGTAAGCAACTTCCCGTCCGCGAAATCTCATTTGAAATTTTACGCGATCACCGTTCTCAAGAAACTTTTTGGCTTTGCGGATCTTTGTATCTAGATCGTGCGTGTCCGTGCGGTAGCGAATCCGCAGTTCCTTGATCGTGTTGGAAGCGCTGTGCTTACGAGCTTCAGCTGCCTTTTTGCTTTCACGGTACTTAAGCTTGCCGTAGTCCAGCATTCGGCAAACAGGTGGGTCTGAATTGGGAGCAACCTCTACAAGATCGACGCCTTGCTCTTCAGCCAGGCGAATTGCTTCAGCCGTGTCTAAAATTCCGAGCTGACTGCCGTCAGCTCCAATTACCCTAACCTTAGGCGAGGTAATTTTTTCGTTGATAGCGTGCTTATCGGGTGTTTCTGGTCTCCCCCTAGGTCGACGATCTCGCATTATTGGAGTTTTTTCCTCAAATTATTAAAAAGAATTCCTCTCTTCTCCAGTTTTGACAACGATATGCGGCAAATCGGTCCGCAGACAGTGAACATGGTCAACTTCGGCAATTTTGTCAAAAAGCTCAACCGCCTAAATTTATCGGGTAAATCTGACAAGATAAATATTACAACAGTGCTCTAATTACGCCGCTTTTGCCCCGCGTAAGAGAACTAAGACCGTTTTCCTCTGCCACCAATACCTCATCGCAGCAATCAAAAAATAGCCCATTTTCAACTACGCCGGGAATACAGTTAATCCCGCACTCGAGGTCCCGCTCAATTTTCGAAAACCGAGCATCCAGAACGTGATTGCCGTGCTCAGTCACAACGGGTCCATATTTATTAACCGCCTGGCGCAGCACCACGTCTGCAGCGCCGAGTTGGGCAAGTTCACGTTCGACCAGCCGAATTGAGCTGGGAATAATTTCAACCGGGACGGAGAAATTTTCACCTAGATTCCCGACAAGCTTTTCCCCAGTAACAATTACGATAAATTTTGGTGACAGCTTAGCGACGATTTTTTCGCCAAGCATCGCGGCACCACGCCCTTTTAGCAGATTTAATTGAGGATCGACTTCATCCGCTCCGTCGAAGGCCCAACTGATATTTAAGCCGCTTGTAGGCTCAATCAGCGCCATTCCAACTTGGGAGGCCAATTGAGCGCTGCGGTAGGATGTCGCAACAGCACCGACTGAGATTCCTTCAGTTGAAATCCTCTCGCCGATAGCCTTAATCGCAAGTTCAGTCGTAGAGCCGCTGCCAACTCCGAGCACATCTCCGTCAGAAACCCGCTTAGCTAATGCCGCAGCTACCTGTTGCTTCATTCAAACGCCCTTGTTTATTAACGTAAGTAAGCTAGTTCTTACATTAATCTGCGCCCCTTTCCAAGCGCGCCCTTCCCCAATACTATGACTGCATGCACAAGCTTTATTTCACAGTATGCATCCTCTTCGGAGCCTTGGCCTGCACTTCAGCGGACAGCAAGATGGTTGATAGTGCATATAACGGCGATGGGGTTGCGGTAAAAGCAGCGTTAGCAAATGGAGTTAGCGCCGACGCCAAATCACCGGTGGGGATGACTGCGCTGATGGCAGCAGCAAGAAACAACCATGTGAAGGTCATGGATTTGTTAATCGGCGCTGGGGCGAACGTCAACGCACGCGATTCCAACGGCTGGACTGCCTTGATGACCGCAGCTTACAAAGGTCATACCGAGGCAGTTAAGACGCTGGTCGATGCAGGCGCAATTATCGATATCAGAAACAACGACGGGCAGACTGCTGTAGACCTCAGCGTGGAACGCAAGGACGGTGAAACACTGAGTTACTTTTACGACGTGATCGGCACGAAGCCAAACACGACCCCGGCAAACATCGAAACTCAGGTCCAGCAAAACCAACGCCAATAAAGATCCTGCCGAACTATTCAGGCACACAGAATCTAGAACAAAAAAAGCGCCTCCCGAAGGAGACGCTTTTTATTATTGCAATGTTGACTCTAAATTTTAGAGCAACACGCTTGAGCTTATGCCAATCGAACCGATACAGCGCAGGGTCCTTTTTTGCCTTGGCCGATTTCGAATTCAACTTCTTGACCTTCGCTCAATGAACGACCGTCGATTTCGGAATGATGAACAAACAAATCGTCTCCGCTTTCTTGTTCGATAAATCCGAATCCCTTCTGATCGTCAAACCACTTTACTCTGCCTTTTGCCATTTTCTTATGTCTTCTTATTTTATGTACGCGGATACATTCACATACCGCGTCGGTTACTCTTCTAACTTTTTAGTGGATTAACAAACCTAGTGATTCAAAAGAATCATCGATTAGGATTCAGACTCTCACCTTAAAGCCGTGTTAAACGGGATAAGAGCAAAAGCGATTATCCCGACTAGTTCTTAGTAGTTTATATATTCGGCAAATGGAACCTTTTCTTTGCATTTTTATTTAATAATTTTTCATTAGCCCCCTCGTTGACCCCCAGATTGCCCCCAAAATCAGGCCTAGCGCCGATAGAAATAAGAGATAAGTGCTTACACTCATTAATATCCAGCCTATTTGCATCCGGGCCCACCTCTGCTTTACTACGAACCCATGAAAAAGGTGCTTGTTTCATTCTTGGCTCTCGGAGCTCTAGCTGCTGTCGCCGTCCTGCTAGTGGGACGGATGAATTCAAAATCGGCTTTTGAGCAGATCGACGCCTGTCCCAACGACGACGACAAAACCGAGCCTGGTCTCTGCGGCTGCGGAATCGC
>JAGRAN010000075.1:37768-52240 GCA_020434585.1 Bdellovibrionales bacterium | reverse complement strand
GGACGTGTATTGTCCACTAATATATCGACCGCAATACGCCGCGTAATATCAAAAGCTGCTCTCGAAGAAAGTGAGGAGTTGTACCGGCAGTTTTTTGAAGAAGACTTAACGGGCGATTATATCACGAACGCCGACGGAAGCATCGTGCAGTGCAATGAGGCATTTGCAAATATATTTGGCTTCAGCAGCATCGAGGACGCGATGCAGCACAACATAACTGCACTCTACGGGGATGAACTTTTTCGCCAGCAGTTTCTTAAAGAAGTCCGCAAGCACGGTGTCCTCAACATGCACGAAATGGAGCTGCAGAGAATTGACGGCCGACCCGTGCACATTATCGAAAACGTTAGAGGTGTATTCTCGCCTGAGGGTGAACTGCTCCAAACTAGAGGATACATGTTCGATATAACGGAGCGCAAAATTGCTGAACAGCGCATTCGCGAACACGCCGCATTGTTAGACAATACTCAGGACGCTATTATCGTACGTGACTTAGATGACCGAGTTCTCTTCTGGAACAGAGCTGCAGAATCGCTCTACGGCTGGACCAGCCGAGAAGCCCTCGGCAAAACTATGACCTCCTTAATTCCGCCTCAGTCACCCGACTATGATGACGAGGCCCTGCGCCTGCTCCTGATGGAAGGCAAGTGGCGCGGCGAACTTGAGCAAACCACTAAGCATGGCGAAGAAATCGTAGTCGAAAGCAGATGCACAGTTGTTCGAGACGAAAGGGGTCGACCCAAATCAATTCTCGTCGTGAACTCAAACATCACCGATCGACGCAAGTGGGAAGCCGAACGGCTCAAAGCGTCAAAACTCGAATCTGTTGGACTGCTAGCTGGAGGGATCGCGCACGATTTCAACAACATTTTAACTGCTATCGTTGGCAATATTTCGCTTGCAAAAGTCGATACTGAATCTAACGAAACCGCTCACATGCGACTGCTCCGTGCTGAAAAGGCTGCTATTCGCGCGAAAGATTTAACGCAGCAGCTCCTAACATTTGCAAAAGGCGGTGCTCCAATTAAGAAAGCTGCTTCAATTGCTGTAATTGTGCGCGACACCGTTGAGTTTGCGTCGCGCGGGGCGAAGAGCGCAGTATCGCTGAGCGTACCTGAGAACCTTTGGCCGGCTGAGGTAGATCAGGGTCAAATTAGCCAAGTGATTCATAATTTGATCATCAACGCCAATCAAGCAATGGCGAAAGGCGGGACGATTTTCGTAACTTGCGAGAATTTTTTCAACGATCCGAACAGCGTCGGTGGTATCGGATCGCTGCCGTTCGGCCGCTATGTGAGAATTAATATTCAAGACGAAGGCAAAGGAATTTCAGAGTCAGACTTGCCAAAGATTTTCGATCCTTACTTTTCCACCAAGGCCGGGGGAAGCGGCCTCGGTCTCGCAACCACTTATTCCATTGTAAAAAAGCACCAGGGCCAAATCTTTGTAGAGTCTGACCTCAACAGGGGAACCCGATTTGACATCTATCTCCCAGCAAACCCTGCCCTTGCTCTAGACACTTCTCCTAAGGCTCGTCAACTAGTTCGCGGTTCTGGAGAACGCGTGTTGGTAATGGACGACGATGAAACAATTCGAGACATCGTAGGGAATATGTTGATTGAACTAGGCTACGAGCCGTCTTTTGCGAGAGACGGGAACGAAGCACTCGAACTCTATTCTTTCTCTCTATCCCAAGGCAGTGCATACGCTGCAATCATCATGGATTTAACTATTCCGGGGGGACTCGGTGGAAAAGAAACCATTCGAGACTTGCTTAAAATCGATCCCCAAGCCGTCGCCATCGTTTCAAGCGGGTACTCGAACGACCCGATTATGGCCAATCATGAGAAATTCGGTTTTCGCGGCGTAGTGGCAAAACCTTTTCGTCTCCATGATTTGGCAGAAGTACTCGCGGCAGTTCTGCGGCCCCGCCGCGAAGCAGGTAATAGTTAACAACTCTCCTCTCTTCTTCGGCTGAATTTTTTTTGAAAAAGTGTTAGCGTCTCGCGATGTCGGAATCCTTGGTAATCTTTTTGCGCTATCCAGCAGCTGGTGAGGTGAAAACCCGCCTCGTGCCGGCTCTTGGTGAGGTTGGGGCTGCACGCTTTTATCGCAAGATGGCTGAGTCAGTCTGCAGCAAGGTGAACTCCAATGCTCGTATTGATAGGCGCGGCATCGCCTACTTCACACCTCACTCTGCTGAAAGCCAGATACAGGCATGGCTAGGGTCAGAACTTCAGTTGCGAGCGCAGCCTGAAGGAGATTTAGGTAAGCGTCTCGATCACATATTTGGCGAACGCTTTGACTCCGGCGATTCTTCCGTTGTGGCGATCGGAACCGACTGTGTCGATCTCGACGGCAATTTGGTCGACGCTGCGTTTAATCAGTTAAAATCAAACGATGCGGTGCTTGGACCGGCGCAAGACGGCGGCTACTACTTGATTGGGCTAAGCAAGCCAATGCCGGGACTATTTGAGAACATCCCCTGGAGCAGTCATGATACGTTTGACGCAACCGTGCAAAAGCTTCGAAAATTTGAAGCTAAGCTAAGCTGCTTGAAAACTCTCCGCGATATTGATGTGCCTGAAGACTTGAAACACCTTTCCGTGGACTGGAAGCAATCTGCTAAAGGGTGCATGGATGCTCGGGAAGTATGGGACTAAGACATTGCCGCAAACGCCTCCTCTATGCTTAGCGGCTTAACCCCAAACTCTTCTCTTAGCAACTTGCTGCACAAGCTAACGTCAGGCGAACGATAAACTGGACCAGAAAAGTCGCTCTGCTGCGAAGGACAAATCAGCGATGCATCGAATCCGAAATGAGCTGCATAAGCGACTCCAAAGTCGAAGCGGCTGATTCGGTCCGAACCGGCAAAATGAACCGTTTTATGTTTTTTTGCTGCAGTCTCGTTAACAATGAGTGCTTCAATCCCTCTACAGATATCTCCGGTGTATATCGGGGTGCGCCATTCGTCAGTGAATAACTTAACACTTTGGCCCTGCTCTAAACTGCGGCGCATCCATAACAAGAACCCCCCGCTGCCGGCGAGCGCATTTCCGTATACCAAACAAATTCTAGCAACGTTAGCATTGGCAAAGGACTCGAGCGCAATTTGCTCAGCCTCAACCTTGGTGTGCGCATATGTGGAACGAGGAGATACCTGATCCTCCTCCTTGAACCCGCCTTTTGGCGCCGCTGCTCCTTCAAAAACCAAATCGGTAGAAACTAAAACAAAATTGAAGCTGCCAGCTTCTGCAAAATTTCGTACTGAAGCCACGTTGGCCCGGCGCGCAGTTGGCGGATCTTTTTCACAATCCGCTGTGCGAGCCAACGCGGCTGCATGAATCACAACGTCAGGTCCAATCTCAGACACCAGGCTGCGCACAGCAGACAAACTGCTTAGGTCGCACTGAACCGCAACTTCCACCGATTGGCTGACGGCTGCGGATGGAGCTCGACTTCCCCCAACCGCAGCGACACGGAATCCAGCTGCTGCCAAATCGAGCGCCAACCTGCCGCCGACAAAGCCGCTGGCACCTGTCACCATTACAAATGGATTACTGCCGTTCATCGGCGATATTCTAGCAACATTCGCTGCAGATGCCTCGATTTGTCGATATATTTACCTTCGCAGGTTAACTCGTGGTATTCAGGGAAAGCAGATGCCGCCCGGCACTGCGAAACGCTAGAATTACGGATGGCATTGGTCGGGAAAATGGATCGTTCCAACTTCATGCAACCTGATAGCCGGGAGAGGATTGCTCGTATCGCCAGCCGAATAGTCGAGTCTGGGCTTGAGACACCAGCCGTATTCTTTCTCGAACTTCACAGACCGCTTGGAGCAGTCTTTTACAACACTGCATTGCTGTTCACACCTGCGGTTGCCCCGCTCTTCGGAATCGATCGTGTTAAGACTCTGCAGCATCTTTTCGCCGAACCAGAAAATATCGACCTGCTGCTAAAGCTGATTGAACAATATTCGTTTTCAAAAGCTGATAAAACGGCCAAAATTAGCAGTAAATTTTGAGACAACTTAAACGAGTATAAATGGAGCACGCCACCCCCGGAGTTATGATTCTAATGCTGGTCTTTATCGGACCAGTGCTCTGGTTTATCCGCAAGGCAACCCGCGGTGAAGCGATCTACGTCAGGCGAATCCCTGGAATAGATGCAATTGATGATGCCGTGGGACGCGCTGTTGAACTCGGGCGGCCGATGTCTTTTACCTCAGGTTTAGCTGGCATCAGTCCTGTTCTCTACGCTTGCTTGGGCGTTCTGCGACACGTTGCTAGGAAGGCAGCTGTCTTCGGATCCCGCTTTCTTGTTCCTTCAATCGATCCTGAAGCAATGGTTCTTGCGGATGCAACTTTGCAGAACGCGTACCGCACTGAGCGAAAATACTCCTCCTACGACCCGACGAGCGTGCGATTTCTTTCAACCGACCAGTTTGCCTTTGCATCCGGCTATATGGGCCTGATTCATCGAGAAAAAGTTGCGGGTGCATTTCTTTTCGGCACCTTTGCTGCTGAATCACTGATTCTTGCTGAAGCAGGACAGCAGGTCGGCGCCATTCAAGTTGCTGCAACTGTTTCTAACGAGCAGATTCCGTTTTTTATTACTACCTGCGACTATACGTTGATTGGAGAAGAACTGTACGCCGCTGGTGCATTTCTTTCCAAAGACCCGGTCCAGGTTGGGAGCCTTAAGGGACAAGATTACGCAAAGATCGTCATTCTGATTCTAATCATCATCGGAGTTGCCCAGGCAACCTACTACGCCGCAATTGGCGAAGCCTACCAGTCCGTTACCGGCGACTCTAGCGTCCCGCTCGCAGACTGGATAAAAATGTCGTTCGAACAGTTCGTCAATTTGATTTACGGATAGGCGCGGAAATGAAGTCCAATTACCGGCAGGCGCTAATCAAGGGGTTTACTTTCTTCGGCGGCCTGTATTTTTTTCTAGAATTTATTCTTCCTAAAAAAATATCTTCGATAGCCGGCTTTGAGATTCCTGGTGGATTTGAATTCGGGCTATATCACGACGAAATTAGCCGCAGCATTCAAATCGTAGGATCTATGGCACTTGGACTCGGAGTGATCAACATTCTTCAGGTTCATGGCGCAAACATCTTGAAGTCGAAGAAAGGCTGGGGCAATTCTCTAGCGCTGCTCTTGGGTTTCCTAATTGTCGTCGTCGTGCAGAGCATCGATTTGAATAACTCTGAAGAGCGGCTCGGAATTCAGCAGAAGATTCGCAGCTATAGCACGTTCGTTGAGCACGTGCACAAAGCATACATCGAAGAGTCAACTCCTGCGATTGCACGCATCGATGCTCTTTCGGCTGAACTGGAAGGCCTTTCTGAATCGATGAATTCTGACAATTCATACCTCAGCTCATCTCTCCCCGAATCGAAGGGAGAGTTGACTCATAACATTACCCGCGCGATTGCAGACGCTAAGTCAAATACGGCTGATCTAAAAGCAGCTTACTCTGCGCTCGATTCCGCTCAACCGCATTTGCCTGACCCACAGCTCGAAACAGAAGTTTACGCTTCAATTCAATCTCTCAAAAAGTTTGCCGAACTTACGCAAGAATTGACGATGCATCACTACGAAGAAACGTTCGGCAAACAGGGTTCATCATTCTTCTTTGGCGCGTTTTTCGATCCGCTCGGTGCGGCCATGTTTTCCCTTCTTGCCTTTTATATCGCGAACGCAGCATACCGCTCGTTTCGGGTAAAGTCGCTTGAAGCCAGTGTTATGATGATCGCGGCTTTAATAGTTATGCTCGGACAAATTCCCTTTGGACCCTTATATATATATGAAGACATGCCGCAACTTCGTGTTTGGCTGTTGAAAAATGTTAACGCCCCTGCGTTTAGAGCGATTTATTTTGGTGCTGCAATTGCTGGACTGGCTATGGCCGTCCGCATGTGGCTCTCGCTGGAGAAAAGTCCGCTCTCGTCAGATGAAGGAGAGGAGCACACTGAGTCATGAGTTCCCCAAGCAGTCAGGGTGGTGTTTCGCTTTCAGATCGTCTCGAGCGAATCGATCGGCGGTTTGTGTATTTACTAATTGCGCTTGCGCTTGCTCTTCCAATTATTTTCGGCTGGAAGCTGCCTCCTGCAGAAATGGAGACCGCTGATGCGTTCTTTGCAGTTGTAGATGAACTTAAGCCGGAGCATGGCAAGCTGGTATTGATTGCATCGGACTGGGGACCCGGCACCCAAGCCGAGAATAAGCCTCAAACGATGATTGCAATGGAACACCTGATGAGGAAACGTGTTCCCTTCGGCTTAATCTCAATTACTCCTTATGCCGCGCCGTTTCTCGAAAGCATGCCAAGAGACCTAAAGGCAAAACTTGAAGCCGAAGCTCCTGGAGAAACTTGGACCTACGGGACCGACTGGATTAATTTCGGCTACCGTCCCGGTTTCGTTATTATGATTCAAGGATTGGCTAAAGCCACTGATTTGCACGACGTTCTTAAAACCGACGTTTCAGGAACTCCGCTAGCTGATCTGCCGATCATGAAAGGAGTTCACACGATACGCAACATTGCCATGCTGATGGAGTTTACTGGCCTAGTTTCGGCATTCAATTTTTGGGTACAATTCTTTCAAGCTGACGGTTATAAACCGCCGTTCGTCCATGGCTGTACTTCAATCACTATACCCGAGGCATATATCTATTATGTCTCGAAACAGATTGTCGGCTTATATGAAGGTGTCGCCGGCGCGGCTTGGTACGAAAATCTGCTCAGTAAGAAATACCCTGAACGCGAGTCCGGTACGGCCCTGAAAATCAATACCAGCTTAGCTGTCGCTCACGTCGTAATTATCGCGCTAATGATTCTGGGGAATGTCGGCTATTTGATTAGTAGGAGGAGCCGTTAAGCAGATGGACGGCGCAAACGCAGCAATGTTCGGACTTGAGTGGTGGGAAGCGTTTGTCGGCGGAATTTGCACGATTGCCATTTTTTCTTTTCTTTACAGAGAGAACCCGTTCTATCGCTTCTTTGAGCATCTCTACATCGGCATAGCCACCGGCATCGGAGTAATGGCTACGATCAACACCTTCCTCTGGCCGACGGTATTTAAACCTATGGTCGACGGGGAGCGTATTCCGTTTCCAGACGGAACCTTCGCGGAACCATACAACAGTATGTACATGCTGTACCTGATCCCGATTGCGTTCGGTTCCCTTTATTACTTTATCCTCTCACGTAAATACAATTGGATTGCCCAGATCGTTATCGGCTTTACTCTTGGCTACGGTGGCGGACTTGCATTCAAGGCCACATTTAACGAGATGCTGCCTCAGTTGGAAGATTCGTTCCGTCCGCTATATGTTGCGCAGCAGACAGCGCAGGACGCTGCGGTCGGAATCGATTGGCTTGCTACATTTAGCAACGTTGTTTTTATTTTTACGCTAATTACTGCGCTAAGCTACTTCTTCTTCACTTTTAAACGCAGTGAAGGCGGCGTGACTGAGAAAAGCGCACTGGCTGGACGCTGGATGATGATGGGCTGTTTCGGCGCATTTTTCGGAGCGACTATTATGGCCAGAATGGCGCTGCTAGTGGAGCGATTAGAGTTTCTGATTAATAAATGGTTTACCTTATTTATTGCGTAAAGGATGACTAAGCAAACATCCGTAGATCCCAACAAGCTCGGTGTTGTAGTCGCAACTGACTGCGGATCAACTACAACCAAGGCGATTATGTTTGAGAAGACAGCCGATGGCTGGCGCTCAACGTCCCGCGGCGAAGCTCCAACTACAGTTGAAAAGCCCGTAGCAGATGTAACCATCGGCGCTCAAAATGCCTTTAACGAGTTGCAGGAAATTTCAGGCAGAAAAATTCTACAAGATTCTGCAAACGGCGACTCCTCGCCTTTTATTTACCGCAGCAACCCTGAAGATACCCAGGGGATTGATCTTTACGTCTCAACGAGTTCTGCCGGTGGCGGTTTGCAAATGATCGTGGCCGGTGCGGTTTCATCCATGACGACTGAATCCGCCGAACGCGCCGCCCTCGGCGCAGGCGCTATCGTAATGGATGCCATTTCGATTGATGATGGCCGCGAGCAATATGAGCGCGTTAGCAAGATTCGACACTTGCGCCCTGACATAATTTTGCTCTCAGGCGGTGTCGACGGCGGCAATGTCAGCCTGCCGCTCGAGCTCGCAGAAACAATTCTCCAGGCCGATCCACGACCGAGATTCGGTGAAACTCTGCGCCTTCCCGTAATCTATGCCGGCAATAGTGCAATCAGAGATCAGGCGGCAGAAATTCTGGCGTCCCATTTTGAATTTGTGCCAGTGACAAATGTTCGGCCGGAGCTCGAGCGCGAAAATCTTGCGCCGGCTCGAGATGCAATTCACGAACTGTTTTTGCATCACGTTATGAGCCACGCTCCGGGCTACAAGAAGCTGCTTGGCTGGACCCCGATCCCGATCGAACCGACGCCCGCTGCATTCGGTTACATGGTTCAAACTGCAGCCGAAGAAGAAAACATGCAGATAGTAGCTGTCGATATCGGCGGTGCGACGACCGACGTGTTCTCTGTATTTAAGTCCCATTCGAATGACGAAAGCGTATTTAACCGGACCGTAAGTGCAAACTTGGGAATGAGCTATTCCGTTGCAAATGTTCTGCTAGAAGCGGGCGAAGCCGCTGTTCGCCGCTGGCTGCCGTTTGAGATTTCTGCCGACGAAATGCGAGATCGTCTACGCAATAAAATGATCCGACCGACTAGCATCCCGCAAACTATGGAAGATCTTATTCTGGAACAAGCAGTGTGCCGCGAGGCCTTACGACTTGCCTTTATTCACCATAAACGTCTTGCGGTCGGATTGCGAGGAACGCAGCAGCGTCGAACAATTGCTGAAGCTTTCAGCCAAAGCGGTCAGGCGCAATCCTTAATCGACATGCGCTCGTTGGACTTGATAATTGGCTCAGGAGGAGTGCTTAGCCATGCCCCCGATCGGCGCAGCACCGCGTTTATGTTATTGGATTCATATGAGCCGATCGGCGTTACTCGCCTTGCGGTAGATTCGATTTTTATGATGCCGCATCTGGGAGTCTTTTCGCGGATTCATCCGTCAGCAGCCAATCAGGTTTTCTTCAGAGATTGCTTGATCGATCTCGGCACTGTCATTGCTCCTGACATTTCACTAAAACCCGGTGCAAAACTGCTGCAAGTCAAACTGAAGGATCAAACGATTGTACTCAAGCAGGGCGAACTACTTGTGCACCCTCTCGGTGAAGGGGAAGTACTTGAAGTTGAAATTGTTCCCCTGCACAGAAGAATCGACATCGGCGGCGGACCTGGTCGTGAAATAGTTCGCAAAGTCGTAGGAGGCAAGGCAGGTTTAATCTTAGATGGAAGAGGCCGGCCGTTAGACCTTTCACCGGACAATTCGCAAAACACTAGAACTGTCCGCTCATGGTACGAGATATTTGGAATAGGAATCTAGTTAGTGGCGAGAGCGTATACTCCAGGACTGGACGTCAAAGCGAGCACGACTGTGCAAAGGCGGCGAGAGCTTCCGCTGCCTGGAACGTCGTTGGTCGCAGTCGGCGACCACGTAGAAGCTGATACTCCGGTATTGTCTGCGGAACTGCCTGGCGACATGGACATACTTCGCGTTGCCGACAGAATGGGCTTTGACCCCGCAGACGTTCTGGAAGGCATGAAGGTTAAAGTAGGTGATAACGTCTCCTCCGGCCAGCTTGTTTGCGAACTAAAAACATTTTTCGGACTATTCACTAGTCGTCTCGAAACCCATCGCGGCGGCACCGTCGAATTTTTTACTGAAGCAAATGCACACCTCGGAATTAGGCAGCCCTCAATCCCACTTGAGGTCCATGCTTACATTTCCGGAACAGTTACAGAAGTAGAGGAAGGTAAATCAGTGCTGATCGAGACGGACGCGGCGCTGATTCAGGGGATTTTCGGTGTAGGGGGAGAGCGAATAGGAACTGTGCACAGCCTTGACGTCGCGCGAGATCATCTCGTGCGGGACAAGGATATCGAGAAAATTGCTGCGAGTGAGAGCGGCGGCTTGCGAAACGCTGTATTGGTTGGCGGTTCGCACTTCGACATAGGTGCGCTTAACGCTGCCGCGGATGCAGGAGCAGCAGCGGTAGTTACCGGATCGATCGATGCACAGACTTTGCGGTCCTTTGTAGGGCATGACATTGGAGTCTCAATAACTGGCGACGAAAATGTTCCTCTGACGCTAATCATTACAGAGGGCTTCGGTAGTCTTCCAATTGCGGTGCGCGTCGAGGAACTGAGCAAACAACTCCATGGAAAGCTTGCCTCTGTAAACGGCGCTACCCAGGTTCGTGCCGGCGCAATGCGCCCTGAACTAATTGTGCCTCACAATAACAGCGCTGTTCGCGCAGCAACCAAGACACCGCAGGGACTTGAACCCGGGGCAAGAATTCGAGTGATACGCGTGCCGTTTTTTGGCCAGCTCGGCACTGTAACTAACTTACCTTCGGCTCCGGAGCGCATCGAAACGGGTGCGAAGGTGCGCGTATTGCAAGTCGCGCTCGATAGTGGTGAGAATGCAGTTGTTCCCAGGGCTAATGTCGAATTGATTCAGGAATAGTTTGGCAATATTGCCTATATCGAGGTGCTGTGCTAAACCGAATTTATGCACATCTTTCGAACAACCCCTGCCCTGACGACATCTACCCCTTTGGGGTAAAACATAATCTTTTCTTTCCACATTTCTCAAATATTTATTCCTCGCATCCGGGCGAAGCAGCATGAAAGTATTTAAATTTGGCGGCACATCTCTAGGTTCTACTCAGAGAATTGAAAACGCAATTGACCTGATCAAAGCAGAAGCCGAAAGCAGCGGAAAAACCGTAGTAGTGGTCTCCGCGGTTGGCAAAACCACTGATATACTGTTGGACATAGCTGAACGTGCGGCACGCGGTGACGAATCATACCAAGACACACTGCGAGAACTCGAAATAGTCCACCTTGACGCTGCGCGTGAACTAATCGAGCCATCACGCCAAACTCCAATCCTAGCTGATGCAAAACGCTGGCTTAACAACCTTGAAGACCTGCTTAGCGGGGTGTTTTTGGTTAAAGAGCTTAGTGCCCGTTCACGTGACTTCATTCTTAGCTTTGGTGAGCGCCTCTCTGCATTCATAGTTTCACACGCCCTTAACAATCGAGGAATTGCTGCTGAGTATGTTGACGCGCGCGAGATAATTAAGACTGACGACAAATTTGGCAGCGCACGTGTTAATTTTCAGAGCAGCTGCGACAATATCCTCAAGCGCCTGGATCGAGATGTTGTATATGTCGTTACTGGATTTATCGGCTCAACCGAATCCGGAGAAACTACAACATTGGGTCGCGGTGGTTCGGATTACACCGCATCACTCCTTGGGTCAGCTCTGTCCTGCGAAGAAATTGTGATTTGGACCGACGTAGACGGTATGATGACTGCCGACCCACGCAAAGTTCCAAAAGCATTTCCACTCCCGCAAGTCAGCTACGAAGAGGCAATGGAACTCTCTCATTTCGGCGCACGAGTGATTCATCCGCCGACTATGCAGCCCGCTCTGGATGCCGGAATTCCGCTCAGAATCAAAAACTCATTCAATCCGGCGTTTGAAGGCACTGTTATCCAACGTGTCGTAGAAGATCGCGGGGCAGCGGTCACAGGGATCTCCTCTATACCAAATATTTCACTGCTAACACTTAAAGGCAGCGGCATGGTCGGGGTCGCGGGAATATCGATGCGCTTGTTTGGCGCATTAGCTAAGAATGATATCAGCGTAATATTGATAACCCAGGCTTCCTCAGAACACACTATTTGTTTTGCAGTCGATCCAAGTTCGACTGACAAAGCCCGCAAGGTAATCGAAGATGAATTTCGTCTCGAACTCGAAGCTAAAATCATCTCCCCAATTAGCGTAGAACGTGACTGCTCTGTAGTTTCAGCAGTCGGCGAGCGCATGCGCAACAGACCCGGTATTTCCGCCAAGGTTTTTCGGGCAATGGGTGTAAACGGTATTAATGTATCCGCAATCGCTCAGGGTTCTTCCGAGCTAAATATTTCTTTTGTCATTGCGAGCGCGGACGAGGCCAAGGCTCTCAACGCGCTACACGATGAGTTTTTCTTGGCCGGCACTCGGTCCTTGAATGTTTTCCTCGCCGGAAGCGGATTGATTGGTTCTGCCTTAATCAATCAACTTGCGCAGCAGCAGCAACACCTTGCGGAAGTATTGGCGCTCGATCTGCGTGTGCTCGGAATAGCAAATAGCCGGGCCATGATTTTTGATGAGCTCGGCGTAGATCTTACGTCTGCTCTAGCCCAACTTCAAACTTCCGAGCTGCCTGGTGGAGTGGATAATCTCGTAAAGCAAATGCAAAAAGTAAATCTACCGAACAGTATATTCGTTGACTGCAGCGCGAGTGAATCGGTTGTTGCCAAATACGCCGATGTGCTTAACAAGAGTGTTCCAATTGTTACTCCGAACAAAAAAGCACAATCCGTGGAATACTCAAAATATGAAGAGTTAAAAGCGATTTCTCACAACAAGAACATTGAGTTTTTGTTTGAAACAAGCGTTGGTGCAGGGCTGCCGGTAATTAGCACACTTGCAGATTTGCTTCGCAGCGGAGACGACTTGATCGAGATTCAGGCAGTGCTGTCCGGCACTCTGAGCTACATCTTCAACTCGTTTGACGGATCAGAGAGTTTCAGCACTGTGGTTAAGCAGGCTCAGCAGCGCGGATATACTGAACCAGATCCGCGAGACGATCTAAATGGGGTAGATGTTGCGCGTAAAATTCTAATTCTAGCTCGGGAAGCGGGTGCTGTCATCGAGCCGAGTGATGTCGAGGTTGAAAATTTGGTACCTGAAGGCTGCAGATCAGCCGCAACAGTTGACGATTTTTTTGAGAAGCTCAGCCAGTTTGACAGTTACTTCGAAGATCTGCGTCAGACAGCGGAAAAACAACATTCTAAGCTTTGCTACATCGCCAGGCTCAAAGATGGCACTGCTTCCGTGTCGCTCGACATGATAGATTCAAGTCATCCGTTTTACTCTCTCTCAGGGAGCGATAACATCGTGTCCTTTACTACTCGGCGCTACAATGAGCGGCCGCTGGTAGTTAAAGGCCCAGGAGCCGGAGCGGAAGTTACGGCGGCAGGCGTATTCGCTGACATAATTCGCTTGGCGAGATTCAGACGAGGTTTATGAGCTCACCTAATGCAGTAAAAGTGTTCGGTCCGGCTACTGTAGCGAACGTTAGCTGCGGATTTGATATCTTGGGATTCGCTTTGAACGAACCCGGGGACCTGGTAATTGCTCAGAAAACCGACAAGCGCGGTCTAACTTTTGAGTGTCCTCAAGCGGAGTCGCTGGGGATTTCAGTGGAGCTGGAGAAAAATACTGCTACTGCTCCCGTTATTTCCCTAATGAAAGCATTGAACCCTTCTAAAGGGGTCCACCTTATGCTTGATAAACTTATGCCAGTTGGAAGCGGACTTGGATCAAGCGCTGCTAGCGCGGCCGCCGCACTTGTTGCGGTAAATTCACTTTTTGACAGCCCGCTGAGCCGTGAGGAGCTCGTGACATTCGGTGTTGAAGCTGAAAGAGTTGCTTGCGGAACTGGGCATGCTGACAATATCGGGCCGGCAATAATGGGTGGTTTTGTTCTCATTAGGAGCACCCAACCACTCGATTTAGTGGCTCTTCCCGCTCCAGACAAACTTCACTGTACTATTGTGCACCCCGCGATAACGCTTGAGACCAGGGATTCGCGAGATGTGCTCAAACAAAATATCCAGCTCAAGAAAGCCGTCACTCAGTGGGGCAACACCGCGGCTCTGGTCGCGGCGCTGTATCGAGACGATCTGGAGCTGCTGGGACGTTCGCTTCAAGACGTGGTGGTAGAACCGGAACGTTCGCAAATTCTACCAGGGTTTGCTCAAGCAAAATCCGCTGCGATGGACTCCGGTGCCTTGGGTTTTGGAATTTCCGGGAGTGGCCCTTCATTGTTTGCTTTGTCTGATTCCGATAGTAAGGCGAAAGCAATCGCTTCTGCGCTGCGAAGCGTTTTTGATAACCTGAGACTTGGATGTGAAACGTATTGCTCTAAAATAAACACACTGGGCGCCCGTGTCATTGAGGAAGAAAGGTGAAATTTTACAGTACAAACAGAAAATCTACCCCTGTCGACCTGCGAACTGCTGTGCTTAACGGATTGGCGGATGACGGTGGCTTGTTTATGCCGCCGCAAATTCCACTTTTGCCGCGAGGCTTCGTCGACAACTTAAGCAGTCGAAGTCTGCTTGAAATTGCCTTTGAGGTAACATCCCTATTCACCCACGGCGAGATTAAATCCAGTGACCTTTCAGCTTTGATTGAAAGAGCTATCGCGTTTGATGCTCCACTTGTTCCGATCAGAGACAACTTATCAACCTTGGA
>JAGRAN010000075.1:26021-37695 GCA_020434585.1 Bdellovibrionales bacterium | reverse complement strand
TTATGTGCGCAACAACGATCGTGAAGTAGTGGTACTTGTTGCAACTAGCGGGGATACCGGAACTGCCGTTGCTCACGGATTCCTCGGTGCTGTTGGAATCAAAGTTGTTATTTTGTATCCGTCGGGAAAGGTCAGCCCCACTCAAGAAGCACAGCTCACTACTTGCGGCCGCAACATAACGGCTTTGGAAGTAGAGGGAACTTTTGACGATTGTCAGAATTTCGTAAAGCAAGCATTCGTCGACCCAGAATTATCAGCGAAACGCGATTTAACTTCGGCAAACTCGATTAATATCGCCAGACTCATCCCGCAAACGTTTTACTATTTCCACGGCTCCGGACAATTGAAGGATCGAGCAAAGCAGTTAGTTATCTCCGTACCTAGCGGCAATTTGGGAAATCTCACTGCCGGATTATTTGCCAAACACATGGGACTCCCTGTTCATCGCTTCGTTGCAGCTACCAACGCAAACGACTCGGTTCCGCAATACCTTTCGTCTGGAGAATTTAAACCGCGTCCATCGGTGCAAACTATTTCAAATGCAATGGACGTAGGTAATCCAAGTAACTTTGCAAGAATCCTGGCGATTTACGATGGTAACTATCAGCGCATTTGCAGCGATATTTCCGGGCACAGCTTTAGCGACAAACAAACCGCGGATGCAATTAAGATGGTATATGAAGATTGCGGATACCTCATGGATCCGCATGGTGCCGTTGGATACCTCGGACTCACTAAAGAAATTAAAGGCTCGCAAAACGGAATGTTCCTTGAGTGTGCCCACCCTGGTAAGTTCCACGAAATCATCAGCGATATAATTAGCGATGAAGTTAAGCTCCCCAACGAGCTAAAGGACGCGTTGTCCCGCAAGAAACAGTCAATTCTAGTTCCGGCCGACTACCGAACAATTCGCGACCAGATTATCGAATCGACTTGACGAATAGGTGCGTACATAAAAAAGCGAAGCTCGTGCTTCGCTTATCTGCCTATGCCTAACTGACTTTCCAGGCCGATGGAATTACAACAAACCGATGTGCTGCAAAGATCCGGCAATAACGGATACAAACAAAAACAAAGCAATTGCCGAGACCAGAGCCTCCTCGAATGCACTTTTCATTTCCCACTCCTCCTAACAACCGACCAATTCAGATGACCCTCAGAGCATGCAGCATGCATGACTCACCCTCTTATCCACCGAGCATTCCCTAGTGCTTCAGTAGTTTTATATATATTGTTATTACAGTGAGTTACGGGCCTAGAATTCCCTGTTTTCCTCATCGGAACTGATGTGCAGACGGTTTTCAAGCTGACGTCGGGACTCGCGCAATGACAGGACATTTCGCGCTAATGCTGCCTCGTCGACATTCTTCATTTCACGAATCAAGTTAAGTTTGCGCGCGAGCGATGACTTTGCAGCCTCCTTCCTGCGATTGTTGAGCTGATCGGCCATAGCGGTCGCCTGGGCCGTTTGGGAAAGCTGCTCGGATAACATCTTTAGCTGCTCGTTTATATTGTCCGGGTCTTTCATCCTACGCCCCAGCGAAACTAAATCGGCAAGTCGATCCCGCTCTTCCTTATAGTCGTCACCGCCGGTGTCAAAAATTGCGATTTGCATTTTCAAATCTACGATCTCATCAACTGCGGCAACCCGGGAAGCTTCGCTGCGCAGCTCGTCCAGTCCTTCCGAAACCTCCTTTGCTTCAATCTCCATCATCCGTATTTCAGAGAGATCTTGATTCAAGCGCGATTCTAAAGCCGAGATAGAATTCAATTCCGGTTCACTTTGATCTCTCTGCCATTTCTGCATCCCGGTCGCAGCGAACTTGGCACCTTCGCCAATCAAAAAGAAAGTATAGTAGTGAGTGGCCGTGCCGTCCGGTACAGCGGACAACGGAATTGCAGCTCCAACAAAGAGGCGTGTCTTATCCCCCGCGCTAACTGCGGGCGCGCGCAAGACAGCTTCCGCTGGATACTGACGGACTTCGCCGTCGCTGCTCTCAAGAAGAATGAAGGCTTCTACTGGAAAAAATTCGGCGGAAATCGTCTGCGAAATAATTGCGATAGGTTCAGACTCGGCTAACGCAACTTGAAATGTACTGACTAGCATCCCGCAAAACAGTCCACTTGCCGCAATAATTTTCAGCAAAATCTTGGAACAGACTCGTCTCACTTAATTCGCCCCCACAGCCTATTCCAAATACTTTTACGCTCCCCTTGAGCATGCGGTCCGGGCCGCTCAGAAGTCTCTGCCGAGGTGTCGTCAGATCTACGCAGGCGATCATGAAGTTCGGCTATTCTGCGCTGCTCCGCTTCAGCTTCAAGCAGCAGCGATCTGCGCTTTCTTGCAGTTTTATACTGGGCATCGAGTTGAGCCAGATTAATCGTAGAGCTTGAAGAGAGCGCTTCTTCCAAGCCACTGGCATCCTCTGCGGCTTTCCAGTTTGCCCGATACCATTTTTCCTCTCGAGCCGTCAGACGTCGCGCCAAATCAACAGCTTTACCGCGCTTTGTAATTCGCCGCAGTAGATCCAACTCGCTTACGAGGCGCTTGACTTCATTGATCGAGGAATCGCGCTTTTCTTTAAGTTCGTTGAGCTGCTTTTGCAGAGCCTCCTGCTTTTCACGGGCTCGCTTTTTTAAATTATCTTTATCATCAACGAAGGTCTTTAATTTGTTGTGCTTGGAACGCAGAGAGCTGAGCTGCTCCGTTAGCGTGTCACGAGTCTGCTGCGCTTCGACAAACTGAGTCCTGACAACCAACCATTCCTGTAAATCAGGCATGCGCTCCTTTAGGACTGAGGCATTCTGATTCAACACATCCGCCCGAGCCGGTTGAACGAACCATGTGCCACGCGATCCGTCAGAACCACTGACCTCTCCACGAAAACCGTCGAATGTTTTCACTCCGGTCAGCTCATATTTCACCAGCTCCTTTTGCAGCTGGATCGGTGAAAGCGCTACATCCTCAGTAAGAGTTTTGTCTGGATCTTCTATGTCGTCGTAGCGACGCTCCATCGGCACGACTTGAGGCTTCCAGCCGTCGGAAAACACCACGACGAGCAGCGCATTGGTATTGGCAATTCTCTCTATGTAAAGAGTAGTCGAGCCATTGTCTTCACGCAGCACGCCTGCCATGCTGCCGAAATACGCGCCCATCGGAAGCGGTGGAAATGTCTTGTCAGTACCGCCAATGCGAATTGCTAAAAACAATCCACACGCAGCAATTACGCCAACGGCGAATACAAAGAACCATGAATGAGTAATTTGCTTAACCGACATGCTTGATTACAAACAATGGGTACTTGCAGGGATAAAACTGGATCAACTATCTAATCCCGTCGATCCAGCAGCTGCTGCGCCAACTGCAGAGTGTCTTCAAAATCCGCAGCTTCATTTTGGCGTTGTATCAGGAAGTCCGCAATCTTTGTTCTCATTCCGATTGCCTCGTCGATCAGCGGATCGCTGCCTCGCTTATACGCACCAATTGAAATTAGATCCCGATTTTCCTCATATACAGCCCAAAGCTTGCGAATATCTTCCGCAGCGGAATTATGCGCCTCGGATGCAACTTTATCCATCAGACGGCTGTTGCTTTTTAGCAAATCAATTGCCGGAAAGTGCTGCACCTGGCTCAGCCGAGAACTTAAATACAAGTGACCATCGAGTATTGCTCTGATCTCCTCGCCGAGCGGATCTTCAATTTGCTCCGTAGATAACAAGATCGTGTAGAAAGCAGTGATACTGCCCTTATCAGTATTGCCGGCACGTTCAAGCAATTCAGGCAAGGCGGCAAAGACTGACGGCGGATATCCTTGGCGAGCCGGCGGCTCTCCGACGCTCAACGCGATTTCACGCATTGCTCTGGCAAACCGGGTAACCGAATCCATCAATAGCATTACGCTCTGGCCTTGGTCGCGAAAGTACTCAGCGATAGCAGTCGCCGTATAGGCGGCCATAATCCGACGCAGTGGAGGCTCATTGCTCGTTGAAACAACAACGATAGAGCGCTTCAGACCTTCGTCGCCCAAATTATCTTCGAGAAAATCCAAGACTTCACGTCCCCGTTCCCCAACAAGAGCCACAACATTTACATCTGCTGTACTGTTGCGCGCAATCATTCCGAGCAAACTTGACTTGCCGACACCAGCTGTTGAAAAGACTCCGATACGCTGTCCTTCGCCAACCGTTAACATCGTATCAATCGCTCGAACACCAACCGGAAGTATTTTGGAAATTCTGCGGCGTTTCATCGCCGACGGTGCAACTTGCCTTACTGGGTAAACCAGTGCGGTATCAATCGGTCCGCGCTTGTCGATCGGCTTACCTAGGGAGTCAACTACTCTACCCAAAAGTTCAGGTCCGACTCCAACCTGAAGAACTTCGCCTCGATTAACGACTGCAGTTTTTGGTCCGATCTGGTGCACCGGATCAAGTGGGGTGAGAAACACATCTTCGTCATCAAATCCCACTACTTGTGCAAATACAGGCTTTCTTCCGGGCGGTTCAATCGTGCATAGTTCGCCAATGCGCGCATTCGGAAGACGGGCGTTAATAACCATTCCGGTGATTTTTTTTACGCGTCCCCTCATCGTGACCGGAAAAGGATTGCCTTGTTCAAGCTTGTCATAAAACGGCTGCAGGTCGAGAAGATTGCGGCGTCTGGAAGAAGCTGTGCCCTTTTTTGAGGCAGTTTTTTTTGTAGAGTTCGAAGGTGCCATGCTAGTCGACTTCACCCTCTTCCGCCACTAGGCCTAGTCTGGCAGTTATTACATCAATCAGGTTTTCGATCTGAGCATCAACTTCACCGAAGTCAGATCTAATCACACATCCCCCGCGGGACATCTTCGGGTCAGCAGTAATTGAAATCGCAGAACCACCGGCAACTCGGACAAGGTCTTCCTCTACATCATCTAGCAGCTTTTTGTCGTCCGGATGAACAACGATGCTGGCGCTGTCGCCAATAATCGATTCCTGTAATGCCTTGACGGCTATTCGCTTTACTGTGTCAGGATCAACGGTGATTTGTTCACCAATAACTGAGCCGGCTATCGCAAGCGCCAGCTTTGCTGCACGAACCGCAAGTCGATCTCCGATTGCGCCGCTGTCTTCCAGCATCCGAACTGCCATATCGACTGCATCAAGGCGGCCTTGTTCGACGCCCACCTGGTAGCCTTCGTTATAGCCCTGCTGATACGACTGCTCGGCTTTCGCAAGTAGAGCCTTGGCGCGCGCTTCCGCTGCTTCGACGATGCTTTGAGCTTCACTCAGCGCAGTTGCCAGTTTCGGTCCATTCTCAGCCATCAAGACTCCTTCAACAGCTCAAATTTCAAAACGATTTGAGACACTTATTAGATGATACCTGAGTTCTAAACGGCTCACATCTCCTAGCCGCTGCCGCTAGGGCTAAGTACTTGCTTTAGTTGACTTTTCTTTGAATTCTTTCGACAAAAAGCACAGGGCTGCTAGCAATCCAACAGAATATCCAGCTACTTGCGTGATCAAGTGAACAGCAAGCGCGACGGACGCAGCGGGAATTGCTTCGCAGGCTCCGCGACAAACTAAACCGAATACAGCGGTCCATGCTCCCTCGTAGGCACCGAAGCTCATGAGCCCACTGACCGGTAAACTAGCTCCGGCCTCGGCAGCAATAAAAGCCACAGTAACGGGCAGCGCTGGAAGGTCTGCGCTGCCAACTCCCCACTGCATGACAACTGCGAGTAGCACTACATACAACGAAATGTACTTCGCCAGCCTGAGTCCGAGCGTCAACAACACAAGCGAAAAGGCACTACCACTTTCACGCACTCCCTTTAATTCAGCTGACCACGCGGAGAAAATCTTTGCTGTCTTGGCCCAGCGTTGAGAGGCGCTAGCTGCAAATGCAAGCAGCTTATCGCCGAATAAAACTAGAATAACCAGAGTAAGTACTCCGGAAAGCCCTATTCCTGCCCCCGCGATAAAATGCGACATATCCCATGTGTCGCTAGTGCCAAAACCAAAAGGGATCGCAAGTCCAATGATTATAAGCAGAATGACGATGTCTAAGATGAAGCAGAATCCGAAGCTTGAAAGCGCCGCTGTCACAGCGACACCGTAACGACTTACTACATAAATATAGCTGGCTTCGCCGATTCGCGCCGGAAGGAAATCAACCAGCGCGTTGCGAATTGCAGCGACTATTATCGCTTGTTTCAGCGAAAGGGGCTGAGAACTTTTCGTCATATCGCGCAGCAGTACGCGGTAGCGAAGCGCACGCAGCACTAGCGCTGTCACGCTGAGGCATAAATATACAGCCAATAGCGGTCTATTGACGTTACTAATTATTTCTAGAAAGTCGCCGATACCCTGTTCTGAAAAAACAGCCCAAAGCAGCAACCCCGTCATCAGCATCGAACCGCCGATTTTTATAATATGCTTGTTCATCCGCGCTCTAAATAGTGTCCGACACAAAGCTTAGACCCAGCCCCAACTTGCTATTAATAACAACTCATGCAAGCTTCTAAAAGTATGCTAAGGAGTTATCCATAATGAGGTTGATACCCGCCTGCTTATTTATTCAGCTCGTTCTTTTTTGTCCCGGCGCTGAAGCCCAAATTCAGCCGCCAATCGCTAAATCACGCAGCGATTTAGTGGTAGCTGAAGTTAATCAAACAAAGATTACCCACGAGCAGGTCGATAAAGAAATGGCTCGGCGTTTGGCCACGCAAAACCGCTCTCTCAAAGAAGACGAACGTCACTTACTTCGCAAACATGTGGTCTCAATAATGATTGAGCGAGAGCTATTGAAACAAGCCGCTGAAGCTAGCTCTGTCAATCTTAGTCAGGAAGAAATCGATAAAACCTTAAATTTCGTCAAAGAACAAAAGTCAAACGAAGGAACATGGGACGATTTTTTAAAGAGTAACCTCATGGATGAGAAAATGTTTCGTGCGATGATTAGAGACGACTTACTAGTGTCAAAATACATAAACACGGTTGTCTTCTCATCGATCAATGTAAGTCCAGAGGAAGTTGAACGCGCTTACAAGAGCAACCCAGAGCGTTTTAAGGTGCCCGTTGAAGTTCGAGCGAGACATGTCTTGATCCGGCTTGCAGACGATGCAGATGAAAGCCAAGTCGCCGCAGCGACCGCCAAGGCACAGAAGGTTCTCAATGCGGCTAGAAGCAATAGTGAAAACTTCGACCAATTGGCAAAGGAGTTTTCCGAAGGACCGACCCGAGCGAAAGGTGGAGATTTGGGCTATTTTACTGAGAACCAAATGGTTCCAGAGTTCTCTGAAGCAGCGTTTGCGCTGCAGCCAGGGGAAATCAGCGACATAATTCGGTCCCAGTTTGGCCTGCATATTATCAAAGTTGAAGAGCGCCGAGGAGGCAAGCTGCCGCCGCTCGACGAAATCAAAGACTCCATTAAGTCTGAGCTGATACGCCAGCGACAAAAGAGCCTGCTCAGCCAGCATTTGGAGCAGCTCAAAGGTTCAAACAAAGTTATTCAATACGTCAACTAGCTGCGGTAGCGAATTATCTTGGCGGGAGTTCCGGCAACTATTGCGTTTTCTGGAACATCTTGTGCAACCAAAGAATGTGCACCGATAACGGCGCCGCTGCCGACCGTAACACCATCAAGCACCGTCGCTCTGGTTCCAATCCAAACGTTATCACCAATTTTGACACCGCGGCCATGAGCCATCCCCTGTTCCATAATAGGTTTTTCGGTGTCTTCAATTATGTGATTGCCTGGCCCGATGTAGGCGTACGCAGCGATCAAAACGCTATTGCCAATTTCAACCCGGGACTGCGTTGCGATTCGGCAGTGGCTGCTGATGTTGCAGGCGTCGCCCAACACAATACTGCCTGGTTTGGCCAGGATGATCGTATGCTTGCCGATGAATACGTTTCTGCCGATAGCGATCGAAGATTGGCACTCGGCATCTTCGTCAACTCGACTTTCGAGGGTTGCGTAGTCGTCAATTACCGCCTTAGGGCCAATAGAGATCGCAGCTGGATTGCGAATTGTTACACTCCTTCCAACGACAATGCCGCGACCCGCATCTTTAAGAAATGCACGCAAAGCAGCTTGTCTGAGTGCCAGGCCCAATCCGCTCGGCAGCGGAGCGAGCAGCAGATTGTAGAGTTCAAACCCAGCGAGAGAAAAAAGTCCTTTCTCGCCTACCATCAGTTTTCGATAGGCGCTAAACTGCCCCTGTGAGCCAGTAGTCAGGCGTCTTTGACCGGCTGTCATCGCCGGTTCGCTGCGCTGCTCATCTCCTGACACGAATTTTAGGTTCTCCGCCATCCGAATGGCTCTACCACAGCCTTGCCAGGAACGCTACAAGGTGTAAGTAAAAGCGTATGACCCTCGTTCAACTCAGAAAATCCGGCCCGCTCGTCGAGCCGCTCAACAAAGATTTCAAGAACGCGAACGATCCTCCGCGTGCGCTCCGGACTCTTTCGCATATTATCGATAACGACCTATGTCACCGCTGCGGCAGCTGCGTGGGTATCTGCCCGACGAACGTCCTTGGAGTGGACGAAGAAGAATATCCTGTCGTTAAAAATCTAGACGCCTGTACTGATTGTGACCTTTGCGTGAAGGTTTGCCCCGGCGATGAGTTTGATGCCTTTAGCATCGCTAAGCAAATGTTCGGCGAGTTTCCTGATCCCAAAGATATGCACGGTCACTTTGAATCGGCATACCTTGGTTATGCAACCGACGAAGGTGTACGTCGTAGATCAACGAGCGGAGGATTAGTCACGGGTTTGCTGCTCTCCCTACTTAAGCGCAAAATAATTGACGGCGCTGTTGTAATCGGATCTCATAAAACCGAACTATGGAAAGGCGTCCCGATAGTCGCCAGAACCGAAGAAGCAATAAGAGAAGCTACAAAAGCAAAGTACGCTATTTCTCCAACCAACATCGCTTTTAAAGAAATTCGCGAAGTAGAAGGGAACTACGCCATAGTTGGACTCCCCTGTCAGATTCACGGCTTCCACAACGCGGCGCGGCTCGACCGAAGGCTGAAAGATCGGGTAAAGGTCACCATCGGCCTTTTTTGTCACGCGGCAATTGAGCACGAACCAATGCGTCAAATTTGGGCGGATACTGGCGAGCACGGCCAGCGGGCATCCAAATACATTTCTCGCTACGGCAAGCATTCTGGAACTCCCCACCTCCAATTTTCAGATGGAACAGTGCGGCCAGTGTATTTCCCCGAAGCAAAAGGCTTCCGTCCAAGTTCGATGGAAATCATAAACGTGCTGTATCGCTTATATACGCCGCCTAGATGCCTTACCTGCTATGATTCAACTGCCGAGTTTGCCGATATCGCGGTCGGCGACCCGTGGATGCCCAGTCCTTCAGAAGACATCGATTTTTACCAGGGATACACATTCGCTTTTGCGCGAACGAAGAACGGCAAGCAGGTGTTAAGCGAAGCTGATAATGCTGGAGACATTCACCTGGTAGGCATCACTCGAGAGATTGCTAAAACAGCGAATGTTCTAATGGGACACGAAAAGCGCAATCGGGCCTTTCGTCTCATCGAAACGCGACGTCGCCAAGGATACGCAGTTCCATTCTACAACTTCAAAATACCAAAAGCATCCGGTAAGGAATTTATTCTAACGGAAATTAACATGCTTTCGCACATCTTCTGCTTCGTTAAACCCGGCAGACGATTAATGATGAAACTTCTATTCTCCCCGTTCGGATATTTCCTGCTGCGGCTGAACAATGTCCGAAGAAAGCTTCGCGACTGGCGCAGGGACAAGGCTGCCAAAACTAAGAGAACTGCGGTTTCGCACAGCTCTGGCACTGATTGAAATTTGTAAGCTATAGTTCGGCTGGTGATCGACTCATTTCAAGTTTATTTCAGCTTTCTACCGGCGATAAGTCAGGAGCGGTTCGATCCGCTCTCCAAGCTGCTGACATCTGCGGTTAGCGCTGCCTCTTTTGAGCAAGCCTATATTTTCGCTCAGCTGGCGTTATTCACCTTTGGCTTGGTTCTATTGCTAACAGCGCAGGGTCGGTCGATTGCGCGTGCGGTTTTTTGCAGCTGCGCTGCGGCGCTCAGTCTAACCTTTGTGCTGGGATGGGAAGTGTTCCTGTTGAAGCTACATTATTTCCCGCTTCTGCTTGCGGCAATGACACTCCCCGTATCAGCAACTATTGCTGGTGCGCTGACGATTTTGGTCGGATTTTTTTGGATTATCACTGCCGGCAGTGCTGCGGTTTTCGGCGTGCTGCTCGCAGCCGGATTCGCTAGCCTTTTGCGCAGCAGCAAGCCTGCTTCTGCTGCAAATGGAGCGGGTGCGATACTGTTAATTATAATCGGCGCCGCAGTTATACCAACGCCTCATACACCGGATTATCCGCCGGACGCCAGGGTCTCGATTGACAACATTTTATCTGCATTACCTCAACCGTATATTGGACCGAGCCGACAGTTTAACTGCACAGACTTTTCTAAATACCGCAGTGCCCTTTCCTCTCACACGCTGCGTGCGGCGCTGCTTTGTCTGCTGTTAGTGCTCGCCGCTTACGGCGGTAGATACGATGATAGGTCGAGATTACTATTACTCTTTTCAACTTTAATCTTGGTCCTCGTTGGCAGCGACTCGATTATCCCTGCAGAGGCATTACAGTACTCCCCGTTGCAGGTAATTAGCCGCTTAGTCCCGGGTCTCCAGCTACTAGTTGTGCCTAGCATTCTTTATCCAATTGCAATTACGGGGCTAATTGCCGCTTTGGGTCACTCTCAGACAAATCTGCGTTTTGAAGCTGGGATGGTGCTGGTGCTTATAATTTCTGTGGTCGATACGCTTTCCGGTCAGACGATGTTTGGATTGGCACCAATGCCTCAGCTTGGCGCTAAATACCCGCTTAGCTCGAATGTGGTCGAGTTTTCAGAATCCGCAGCGGTTGTTGAGCATTTCGGCGGCTGGGTTACTCAGCCTGGAATCGCGAACAGCAGAGATTTTGAACGTCTAGACCGGCTGCAGCGTGGTCGTGATTTTGAATGGACCGCCAACGCTCAGCCTAGACCTGACCTCGCAAAGCTTGCGATAGACGGCAACACCCATACGCGCTGGAGAACCGTTCGACCTCAGCAGCCTGGTGACTGGATCAGTGTTAAGTTCGACAGAGTCGTCCCAGTCGTAAAGATTGTTCTATCCGTTAGAGCCGCCCCCAGCGACTATTCACGTGGCTTCAAATTTTACACAATAGCGGCTGATGGCACTGAGGACTTAACCGTTGATCATACTCCTTGGCGCGGACCGGTTCTCTGGACAGAAAATGGATATCCATACTTTGGCAGGGAAACAATGGTTATCGTCGATCTTCCGAAGCAACAGGAAATAGTCGGTTTTCGCGCCGTTCAATCAGCACACGCCAGGTTTGACTGGACAGTAGGCGAAATTAAGCTTTGGAAGCTGCCTTAAGACGGTCGCTCTTAAGTTCCGGCAGCTGACACAAGCCGGCAAGCGATTTGTCTCGGCGGCAATTTTGGTGGGCACGCCAGAGCAGCTGCTCATTGAGTTCCCCGCAGCAGTCGGCACACGAGAAGGATTCCCAGTTAAGTGCTGCCGTCAAACTCAGGCAAGTATCATACTGCGGACAGTCAAATTCTCGAATTACCGGCTCTGAGGGTTTCATTAACCGCGGAATGGAAACGTA